>JBDSPX010000351.1:0-5052 GCA_039930065.1 Dokdonella sp. | reverse complement strand
GCCGCCCGTCTCGATCCGATGATTGCCCTGCGCAATGAATGAGGAATTACCATGCTCGCTGATTTTCGTTTTGCTCTTCGCGCGCTGTTGCGCTCACCGGTTTTTACCGCGGCTTCCGTGCTGATGCTTGGCTCCGGAATCGGTCTGTCGATCTTCATGTTCAGCAGTATCAATGCGTTCGTACTCAAGCCGCTGCCGTTTCCGGAGTCGGATCAGCTCGTGCATTTCGAGTACACGGATAGCCACGCTACATCGCGCAATCTCGCGCTGCCGACGCTTGACTGGCTTGATCTGCGCGAGCGCCAGAAAACCCTGAAATCATTGGCGGCCTATACCGTCGGCACGGCCAATCTCGGCGGCATCGAAGGCCCGGCCGAGCGGCTGTCCGGCGCATGGGTCAGCGCCGATGCGTTGTCGACTCCCGGAGTCGCGCCGATCCTTGGTCGTGATCTCGCTGCATCGGATCAGATCGACGGCGCCGAGCCCGTGGCAGTTATCGGATTCACGCTGTGGCAGCACGATCTGAATGCCGATCCCGCGGTAATCGGTCGGAGCTTGCGCATCAATGGCAAACCGACTCGCGTGGTCGGTGTGATGCCGCGCGATTTCGCGTTTCCAATGGCTGAATCCGTATGGCTGCCGCTATCGAGCAGCCGCGGTTCCGAACAACGTGAGGATCAGACACTCGTAAAGGCATTTGGTCGATTGTTGCCCGGCACATCGATGGGTCAGGCGCAGTCCGATTTCGAACGCTTGATGAAAGGGCTGGCGGCCGAACGCAGCGAACCGTTGCGCGGCGATCAAGCCAAGATCGAGCCGTTTGCCGATGAATTCATCCAGCCGCAAATCCTCGGTGCGACCAAGACCATGTTCATCGCTGTGCTGCTGGTGTTGCTGATTGCCTGCGCGAATGTCGCAAGCCTCGTGATGGCGCGTTTTTCGGCGCGGGCTCGCGAGTTGTCGGTGCGCGCGGCACTCGGCGCGAGTCGACGTCGCTTGGTCATGCAGGTGCTGGGCGAATCGATGATCATTGCCGCGCTCGCTGGAGTGCTCGGCTATGTCGGTGCCGAAGTCGCTGGCAAGTTGATGACGAGGACGATGACCGCCGGCAATAGCTTCATGCCGTACTGGGTCGATTACCGCACCGATTGGCACGATCTCGCATTCAGCGGCGCCATCGCCCTTGCGGCGGCTTTGCTCGCCGGTCTTGTGCCTGCGTTGCGCGCGGGTCGAGTCGATATCCAGTCCGGGCTTCGCCAGGGCAGCGCGGGCAGTATCGGCAACAGCAGCAAGCTGGGTCGCTCACTGGTCGCCGCCGAAGTGGCCTTGAGTGTTGTTCTTCTTGTCTGCGCCGGCGTCGCGATTCGAAGCGCCATGCAAGCGCAACACGCGCCCATTGGCATCGACACCGATCATGTCTTGAGTGGGCGCATTGCGATGTTTGACGCCGACTATCCCGATGCTGCCGCGCGATTGCGCTTCACCGAGAACCTTGCGCCAAGATTGCGTGCGCTACCCGGGGTCAGTGATGTCGCGTTTGCGAGCACCTTGCCGTTGATGGGTTACGAGCGCCAGAAATATGCACGCGTCGGCGACGAGACCAAGGACGACAACGATCGCTCGCAGGCGTGGTCATCGAGTGTCAGTGATGACTTTTTCAAGGTGTTCGGTATTGCACTGCGTGAAGGTCGCGGCTTTGATGCGCGTGACACCGCCGAGAGTCCGCTGGTCGCCATCGTCAGCGCAAGCTTCGCAGCGAAAGTCTGGCCGAATGCGAGCGCGCTCGGACAACGCGTGCAACTGAGTCCGAAGGATGCTGAAAGCCCGTGGCTCGATGTCGTCGGTGTGGTTGCCGACAACCTGCAAGCGGATTACCTGATCACCTCGGCAACCCTGGCCGCCCATCGCGGTGATGGCAATGTGTTCCGCCCGATCAGCCAGAACCCGCCGAGCATCGTCAGCTTCGCTGTGCGCGCCGACGGTGACGTTGCAGCCTTGAGCGAATCGGTGCGCGCTGCAGTGACCGCGGTCGACGCCAATCTTCCGGTGTACTGGCTGCAAGGCATGAACCAGTGGCGCGACAAGATGCTCTGGGGAAGCAATATTCTCGCGAATCTGTTTGGCGTATTCGCAATGTTTGCCCTGTTGCTCGCCGTCGCCGGCATTTACGCCGTGCTCGCCTTCGACGTCAACGCGCGCACCCGCGAGATCGGCGTGCGTCGCGCCCTCGGCGCAGGCACGCGCGGCGTGCTCGGCATGGTGTTCAAGCGCGGCGCGCGGCAAGTCATCATCGGTCTCGTCATCGGCATTCCGCTCGCACTGGCCTTCTCGCGATTGCTCGGCGCAGTCGTGATGCCTGGTGCATCGAACGATCCGCTGGTCTACGCGACGGTGATCGCAGCACTCGCCATCGCCTTGCTGTTCGCTGCCTTGATTCCAGCCCGCCGCGCACTGCGAGTCGATCCGATGGTGGCGTTGCGCAATGAGTGATTTCTACACACGGCCATTGGCTCCTGTGGGGGAGTCCTTCAGGCCCGATAATCCTCTGCCTCGTCGACAAGGAGCATCGGGCCTGAAGGCCTCTCCCACAAAAGCGGGTTCTCGCAATGCAGCTTGAAGACGATTGGATAGTTCCTCAGGTTAAATTCTTGAGGGAGGTGGTTGGATGATTGCTCGCTCATTGTCCCGTTCGTTCAAGCGTGCGCCGATGTTCGCCTTGGTCGTGATCGTTCTCGTAGCGAGCGTGGTCGCGATCAATGCGAGCACGTTTTCAGCGATCCATGCCTTGCGCTGGAAAGCCTTGCCGTATGCCGATGGCGATGCCTTGCTGGAGATGCGTGGCGACATGCGGAATTTTGGATTCATCGGCGGACTCAACGCACAATTGCGTAATGCACTTGAAGCCGATCAAGCTCATTTTTCCGGCGTCGCTGGTTTGAATGGGGTAGGGCAGGAGCGTATCGATGCAACCGGACAGAGTTGGCGACTGGCCCAGGTAACGCCAGGCTTTGAACAGGTCCTCGGCGTCGCACCATCCATGGGGCGCAGCATTGTCGACGCTGATGCGATCGCCGGCGCAGATCAGGTAATCGTGCTCTCGGATCGTGTCTGGCATCAGCGATTCAACGCTGATCCCAGCGTGCTGGGTAGAATTGTGGATTTCGGAAAGGTGAAGCTGGTCGTGATCGGCGTCATGCCTCCCGACTTTGCGTTTCCGGATACGCAAATTGACGCGTGGCGACCCTACGTTGAAGGCAATGATGGGCGTTCATTTGGTGATCTCGAAGTGGTGGCCAGAGCCACGACGGGTACTTCCGTCGAGCAGGCGCGCGAGGTGCTTACTGGGTTGATCGCAAACGACAAGCCGCTTGCCGAACTCAGGGCGTCGGCCGGTATCGAAGCCAATGTACGCCCGTGGCGAGCGCGCTATTCATCGGCGCACATGCAGGCGTTGGAGGTGCTGCAACTGGCGGCACTGATTTTGCTCATCGTCGCGATCGCCAACCTGGTCAATCTCAATCTTGATCGTTTGCTCGCGCGTCGGCGCGAGTTCGGCATTCGTCGTGCACTCGGTGCCAGCGAGCGAGCCATCGCCTGGGATGTTGCCGCTGACATTTTGCCGCCTGCACTGATCGGTTTCGTGGTCGGCTTGACCCTCGCTCCGTTTGGTTTGCGTGCGATCGGTGAGCGTGGTCTGCTGCCCGAATTCCTGCCGCAAAGCGCGACATTTGGGCCGGCGGCCGTCTTCGGTGGAATCGTTGCAATGATTCTGATCGTGATGACGGTTCTACTCGTCGCCTGGCTCGCACAACGCAAGCAGAGCGTGTCGAGTCGCAGTGGAGCGACGGGTATGGGAAGGCTGCGACCCGCGCTGTTGGTGGGGCAGGTGATGTTGACGACCATCCTGCTCGGCGTCAGCGCCTTGTTGCTGCGCAGCGCGATCAATCTGGTTTCAGTCGATCGTGGATTCAACGAGCAAGTGGTGTTGATGACGATGATCGACCCACTCGGGGTCAGCGTCGAAAACGCTATCTTTGGCCCGGATTCTGATCGTCAGCAGATACGCACAATCATGGAGAGGATCCGCGAAGAGGTCGCGAGCTTACCCGGGGTTGATCGCGCCGCTCTTGCCGACGCGCCTCCATTCAGTCACAGCGAAGCGATCTCAACGATCCGCGTGCCAGGATTGGATGAAGTGCAGAGTTCGCGTTCACGAGTTGTCAGTCCGGGCTTTTTTGCGACGGTCGGCATCGACCTTCTGGCCGGGCGGGAATTCACGAAAGCCGATTTCGGCGAGTCCTCACCGGTCATCGTTGACGCCGCCTACCAGCATCGCTATTTGCAGGGGGTCAATCCTCTGGAGTCGTTTGTCGAAGTGAATGAGGGCGGAGATATTTACCGGAAGGCGCGAATCATTGGAGTCGCTCACACGATCAAGCATGAGGCGCTCGATGAAGCGGCTGGCTTGCCGATGGTCTATGAGCCGGTCGAGGCGCCGGTTCCGGTTGGGTTTCTGCTGACGAAAACGTCAGGCGATCCGCGGCAACTTGCTGAAAGTGTGCGTCAACGCATTCTCTTGACGCACCCTGGCACTGTAATCATGTTCAACAAGCCACTGGCGGATAGTGTGGCTGAAACATTGGCGCCACGCCGCGCCTTGCTGGAGGCTGTCGGAGGATTCGCCTTGGCTACCTTGTTGCTCGCAAGCATCGGCCTCGCAGCCGTGCTGAGTTTTTCGATTCGACGTCGAGCCGCAGAGCTTGGCGTACGAATGGCGATCGGCGCTACACCGGGTCGCGTGCGCAACCTCGTGATGAAGCAGGGTGGTTTGCTGATTGTCATCGGCGGCCTGCTCGGTTTGTTCATCGGCATACCGTTGGCGCGACTGCTCAGCGATCGTCTGTATCAGATCGCATTCACCGATGTGATGAGTTGGTCTGCGGCGGTTGCCTGTGTTGTTCTTGTCGCACTGGTGGCGTGCTGGCTCCCCGCACGACGCGCCGCGAGGACCGATCCGGTCGTGGTTTTACGTGATGAGTAGTCAAACAACAC
>JBDSPX010000350.1:0-3260 GCA_039930065.1 Dokdonella sp. | reverse complement strand
ATGTTGATGGCAGCACGGCCGTCGTGATCACTGACGTGGCAAGCGGCGAACCGCTGGCATTGCCAACCCTGCCCGCCGGCGAAATTCGTGGCGTGTCGATCGCGCGGTCGGAAAACCGCATGGCGTTCTACCTCAACGGGGATCGTCAACCGAGCGAGCTGTACACGCTGACCTTCGGCGAGCCCGAAGCCAAGCGTCTGACCACCTCGCTGAGCCCGAAGATCGAATCCGACGAACTGGTCGATTCGAGCGTCGTGCGCTTCAAGAGTTCCGACGGCATGGAGATTCCAAACATCCTCTGGAAGCCGCATCAGGCCAGCGCGGACAACAAACTGCCGGCGATTGTGATGGTGCATGGCGGCCCGGGTGGGCAGACGACGCGTGGCTACAACACGATCGCCCAGTTCCTCGCCAACAACGGCTATGTCGTGCTCGGCATCAACAATCGCGGCAGCTCGGGCTACGGCAAGACCTTCTTCGCCGCCGACGATCAGAAGCATGGCCACGAGCCGTTGCAGGATTGCGTCGACGCAAAGAACTATTTGCAATCACTCGACTATGTCGACGGCCAACGCATCGGCATCATGGGCGGCAGCTACGGCGGCTACATGACACTCGCCGCGCTGGCGTTCCAGCCCGACGAATTCAAGGTCGGCGTCGACCTGTTCGGCGTCAGCAACTGGTTGCGCACGCTTGAAAGCATTCCGCCGTATTGGGAAAGTTTCCGCGAAGCGCTCTATCAGGAAATCGGCAATCCGAAGGCCCAGCACGACATGCTCGTTGCGATCTCGCCGCTCTTTCATGCCGACAAGATCACCAAGCCCTTGATGGTGTTGCAAGGCAAGAACGATCCACGCGTGATCATCGCCGAATCCGATGACATCGTCGCGGCGGTGCGCAAGAACAACGTGCCGGTCGAATACGTCGTGTTCGATGACGAAGGCCACGGTTTCGGCAAGAAGAAAAACCAGATCGAGGGTTACGGCAAGATCCTCGTCTTCCTCGATACGTATCTCAAAGGTGACGGCCCGGCCAAGGCGCCCTGATCATCTTCTGACGCCGAAGGAATGTGGCCGCAAGCCCGAAAAGCTGGCCACATTCCGACCGATCGACAACAAAAAACGCCGGGACAAGCCCGGCGTCTCGTGGGGGAGTGCGGTGTTGCTTAGTGCTTCGGCTTCGCGGCGACGCACTTGCCCTTGTGCATGACTTCGCCCTTGGCGCAATGCATGGCCTTGGCCGGAGGGGTGGGCTGGTCACCGCGTTGAGTCGCGCTGTGTGCCGGAGTAGCCGCGAAGCTGACCGAGGTCACGACGCAGAGGGCGAGGGATGCGATTGCAATTCCGATTTTCATGGGTGTTTCCTTTGGTGGAATGTGGTTGCAGGTTCCGGTTCCTCACCGGTGCATGCACATTGCACCTCGATCGGTTGCGGCAACCTTGCCGAGACATTACGGATTGGTAATGTGGCCGGCCGCAGGGAAAGCCAGGCGCACACGCAGACCCGGATGGGCCGCCTCCAAACGCAGATCCGCTCGATGCCGGATCGCAATCGCGCGCACGACGCTCAAACCCAACCCACTACCCGCCGTGCCGCGATGCGGCTCGAGGCGAACGAAACGATCAAATACACGTTCGCGTTGGGCGTCATCGATACCGGGACCCTGGTCGCTGATCACGAGCAGTACCTCATCACGAGGTTGCTCCAAGATGACCGTGATTTCGGTATCGCATCCAGCGTACTTGATCGCGTTGTCGAGCAGGTTCGAGATCATCTGGAACAGCAGATCGCGATCGCCCTTGATCTGTGTCGGCATCACATGAACATTCAGGCGCTGCCCGCGTGATTCGGCAAGGGCTTGCCAGAGCTCGCTGGCGTCGGCCACGATTTCATCCAGCGCGACAACCTCGCTCGGCGTTTGATTGACCGACTCAATGCGGGCAAGACGCAGCAAACTATTGAAGGTTGCGACCAGTTGATCAACCTCGGCGATCGCCGCATCGATCTCGGCCGGACCGCGCTCACTCACGCGATCCGATGCAATGGTTTCGAGGCGCGCTTTCAAGCGCATCAGCGGCGTGCGCAGATCATGCGCGATCGCATCGGTCGAACTCTGGATGCCGCCGACCAGATCCTGGATTCGATCGAGCATGCGGTTGAGCGTGCGCCCGAGGCGTGCAAAGCCATCCTGTCCGTGGCGCTCGGGCACGCGTTCGTTGAGGTGGCCCGAGGCGACCCGATCCACCGTATCGAGTGATGCCATCAGCGCGCGATCGATCGAGCGACGCAGCAACCAGCCGAGCAGGATCGTCAACAAGGCCAGCAAAACCAGACTGACCGAGCCCAACCGCGTGATCAGCTCGCGCGAACGCGCATGCTCGCCGGTGGTGTGACCGGTAACCAGCCAGCCGCCACCCGGCAAGGTGTGCACGTAGGCGAGCACTTCGTCGCCCTGACTCACGCTCGCGGAGTGAAAGCGGATCCAGCCGCCACGTCGCGGCAGCGACCGGGCCAAATGGGCGGTCGGTCGTCCGGCGAGCACCTTGCGATCCGAACCGACCAAAACGTAAACCGCATCGCGATTTTCAGGCTCGCGCGTTCGCTCATTAATCGTCGCGGTGAGGCCCGCGCGACCATCGGCGTGGAACACCTCCATGAGGCCCTCGCTGTCCATCGTCACCGAGCGTTCGATATCGCGTTCGAGCAAATGGCCAAACGCCCACAGACTGACTCCGCCGACCACGGCGAAGGCGAGCAAAAGACCCACCCCGTAGACCAACAGCAATCGCTGCAGATGAGAGCCTGAGAAGAAGCGCATGCGCTGAGCTAGCCGCGCAAGCCGATCAGATAGCCCGATCCGCGTACCGTGTGCAGCAAGGCCACCGCGCGATCGCGATCGATCTTTTGCCGCAAACGCGAGATGTGTACATCAATGACATTGGTCTGTGGATCAAAGTGATAGTCCCAGACGGCTTCGAGCAACATCGTCCGCGTGACCACTTGATCGGCGTGCCGCATCAGGTATTCGAGCAAACGAAATTCGCGCGGCTGCAGCTCAAGCACCTGACCGTCACGCTGCACGACGCGTTTAAGCAGATCCATTTCAAGATCGGCCACACGCAATTGGGTGACAACTTCGGCCGCACCCGATTGACGCCGCAGCAAGGCTTCCAATCGCGCGAGCACTTCGATGAAGGCAAACGGTTTGGCCAGATAGTCGTCGGCGCCGCTACGCAAACCCTCGACACGCTGATCGACAT
>JBDSPX010000349.1:0-7947 GCA_039930065.1 Dokdonella sp. | reverse complement strand
AAACTGAAAGGCACTGGGCCCCTGCCTTCTCGGGACCGACGTCGCAATGTGGGCGTTACGCGAAGCTATCGTGTCACTCTAAACCGCAAACGAAGAACCGCAGCCGCAGGTGGTTTTTGCGTTGGGGTTGCGGATGACGAATTGGGCGCCGGTGAGGGATTCGGAGTAGTCGATTTCGGCGCCAGCGAGGTATTGCAGGCTGAGT
Source organism: Dokdonella sp. (assembly GCA_039930065.1). Lineage (GTDB taxonomy): Bacteria > Pseudomonadota > Gammaproteobacteria > Xanthomonadales > Rhodanobacteraceae > Dokdonella. The sequence continues at coordinate 7,742 of JBDSPX010000349.1, read as the reverse complement.
GGGTCGACGAGCAGGAATACGCCGTCGCGTTCGATGGCCAGATCATCCTCGGCGCGTTCTTCGTCGAAGGTGAAACCGTACTGGAAGCCCGAGCAGCCGCCGCCGCTGATGTAGACGCGCAGCTTGAGTTCGGCGTTGCCTTCTTCGGCGATCAGCTCGGTGACCTTGCCCGCGGCGGCCGCGGTGAAGATCATCGGCGCTTCGGCGGCGTCGAGATAGGTGGGTGTGAAGGTTTCGCTCATGCTGACGCTCGATTCAATGCGTGATGCTGACACTCTACCGCGTCTCACGTGGGCGGAAGCGGCGACTGATCTTTGGCGCGGCGCAGAATTGCCGTGTTCGCATCCCTTCAAATCAAGGCAAACCGGAGAGATTTCAAGCGCGCGCGGGTTCCGCGTCGACGCCATCAACGTCTTCGACCTTGGTTCCGGGGCCGCTCAACTGACGGGGTGGTTCGGCTTGATAGATCATCTTGCCGTTGAGTTGCGCGCCGGCAGCCATTTCGAGGACTTTGTAGTAGATATTCCCGTCGATGCGCGCCTGCGCCGCGAGTTCGAGTCGCTCGCTGATGATGATGTCGCCCTTGACCTTGCCGTTGATGACGGCGTTCGGCGCGCGGATCTCGCCTTCGACACGGCCTTTGTTGCTCAAGGTCAGCACGGCCTTGTCGCCGACGGCGGAAATCGAACCTTCGACCGCGCCATCCATATGCAGGCCGCCGCTGAATTCGATATCACCGCGAATGGTCGTCCCTTCGGCCACCAGGGTGGTGATTGCTGCCATGGAATGATTGCCTCGTTTGTCACTGCCGAACATTGTCTGTCTCCTCGGCTTTCGCCGCGTCTTGCCAGGAAAACTCCTGGTCGCCGTGGCCGCCATCGCCGTCGGCACTGGCCTGAACGCGATTCGGTTCAAAGCCCGGGGGCAACATGATGGTGCCGTTTACCTGTTCGAAATACTTGAACGCATACGCGATTCCGGCGCTATCGGCTTGCTGGGCCAGATCACTCCATGCCAGCGTTTCAAGCTTGCCGTCGCGGATGCCGGACACTGACAACGTGAGCTTGCCGCTGGTTTCCGGGCCGCGTTTGAAGTTTTGCGTCAGCGTGGCGGAAAAATTCCAGGCGTTCGAGCCGGCCACCGGTTTGAGGCTGAGCGCGTGCACGGCCAAGCCTTCTCGCTTGGCGCCACCGACGAGGCGCCCGTAGAACGCGAGATCGGCACGCACACCGGCGATCTCTTCCTCGCGATCGCGCAGGGTTCCTTGCAGATCCGCGAGCGCGGCCTTGGCGACTTGCTCGGAGCGCTCAAGCACGGCGATGCGCTTCTTCAGCGCTTCGGTGTCGAGGCTGTCGGCAGCGGCCGAGCCGGAGGAAACCTGCGTCCTCGGCGCAAGCCAAAGGCTGGTGCCGACCACGGCGAGCGTCAACGATGCTAGCCAGAGCAGGATCGCAATCAGCCACATGCGTCGCACACGTGAGGGATTGATTTGTCGAATGACACAGTGCGGAGGCGCCATGGGACCCGATTTTCGCAATGGCCGATCGGCCGGAGTGGACTGCGCTTATAGCCACCGGCACGGAGAGGCGTCAAGCGCGGCTATACTTTCGACATGTTAACGCGCGAATCGAAATCATGCTTTGGCTGAAGGCGTTCCATGTGATCTTTGTGGTGACCTGGTTCGCCGGGTTGTTCTATCTGCCCCGCCTGTTTGTCTATCACGTCGAGGCGAGCGAGCCGGTGGTTCGCGAGCGTCTGAAGATCATGCAGCGGCGCTTGCTGATGATCACGCACATCGGCGGCGCGCTGGCGCTCGCCTTTGGAATCGCCCTGATGGTGTGGTGGTTGCGCAACGCGCCCGACATGCTGCACCAGGGCGGCTGGTTTCATGCCAAGCTGGTGCTGGTGGCAGGCTTGATCGGTTATCACCTGATGCTGGTGCGCCTGGTCGCTCAATTTGCGCGTGACAGCATTACGCGATCGAGCCGCTGGCTGCGCTTGTTCAATGAAATTCCGGCGTTACTATTGATCGGGATTGTCATACTTGTTGTCGTCAAACCGTTCTGAATGCGGGCCTGGATCGATGCGCTGGTATAGTTCGATTCCGAAAGGGGGAATGCATGCAGGCTAGGGAGCCTTTCTCTCGACGTCCGCGTTTGCGCGCGGCACACGTCACCCAGATTCCGTTGCGCGTGGCCGATCTGCGCCAGCGCGGCAAACGCTTGTGTGAAGCGGGCTGGGATATCAATGCCGCCTTGCAATTGGCCGAGGATGCCGAGGCGCTGGCCAGCACCTGCCATCTGCTGGACGAATCGACCACCGCCTCGCGCCTGGAATCGTTCGCCGAAAACCTGTGGGGCGTGCTCGATCCACCGCTGGTCACCGATGCACAGATGCTCAGCGAGCTGTCGATGCGTCTCGACGTAATCGAAACCGGCGTGACTGACGCGGTGGAATCGCCGCTCGCGCAGGATGACCGTACTTCCACACTGTTTGGCTACGCCGCCAGCGAGGACAACGGCTTTCCGCTGCTGGTTCGACCACCCTCGCGGTATTGGCAGCGCTTTGCTTCGTTGCCTGCGGCAGAACGGTTTCCACGCGAGGAAGTGAAGATCATCGAGGCGCCGGCCGAGCTTGCGCTTGCGCCAGAGCCCGAAATTGAAACCGAGGCGCTTGCCAGCGATCAGGCGGAGCCACCGGCAAGTGTCGCCATCGAGGTGCCCGAGACGCACACGCTTGCCGTCGCCAACGCGATCGAGGAAGCCACTGCGCCGAGCGCACCGGCCGATCTCGAAATCGAAGTGCCATCGACGCAGCGCAAGGCCTGCCATTTGCACGACGGCAGCGATTTGGCGGTGGCGATCGATCTTCAACTGGGCATGCTCGGATTCGAATTGATCCACGTGGCTGATGTCGGTGCGCTCAAGGAATGGCTGAGCCGCTCGACACCCGCATTGATCATGCTCGATGGCGAATACCAGCACGCGATCGAGGAAGTGGGTGCGCTCGTGCAGGCGGCACGTGCGCGCAGCGATCAACGCGTCTTGCTGATTGCGCACGGCGCAGGACGCTCGGATCTGGCCGCTCGCCTGCGCGCAATGCGTGCCGGTTGCGATGCCTACATCGTGCAACCGCAGAACGTCGAAGACGTGATCAGCCGCGTCCGCGAGCTCGATCTGGCCAGCCAGGCCGATCCCTACCGCATCATGATTGTCGAGGACGATCGCTCGCAGGCGTTTTTCGCCGAATCGATCCTGCGCAAGAACGGCATGCAGACGCTTTCGGTTAGCGATGCCGCGGATGTGCTCGACAAACTCGATGAGTTTGATCCCGATCTGGTGCTGATGGATCTCAACATGCCCGTATGCAACGGCATCGAGCTGACCGCGCTGATCCGCGAGCGCGAGGCGTATATTTCGATGCCGATCGTATTCCTCTCGGGTGAAGGCGATACCGAAAAGCATTTCGAGGCATTGAGCGCCGGCGGCGATGATTTCCTGAGCAAGCCGATTGCGCCACGTCATCTGATTACCGCGGTGTCCAGCCGGGTCAAGCGCGCGCGTCTGGTAGCGCGTCGGCGCCCGGCCACGATTCGCGAGCCTGTATCGAATTTGCAGACTTCGATGCAGATCAACGCACGCCTGACCGAAATGCTCGCGATGGAAGATTCCGCCACGCGCAATGGCGGCATCCTGTTCATCGCGCTGGAGTGTGCCGATGTATTGCGCAAACGGCTCAAAGGCAGCGAGTTCGATGCCTTGATCGAGCGCGTCACGACATTGCTGCGCGGCAAACTCGGTCACCACGATTTACTCGCACGCTCAGGCGACGGCGAGTTTCTGCTGCTCAATCCGGACCGTCCCGAAGTAGCGCTGGAACAGCTGGCGGCGGCCTTGCGCGATGTCGTTGATTCGGAAAATTTCAATCTGCCGGGCAAGCTGCCCGATATCGCCGTCGGCATCGGCATTTGTCCATTCACGCGCGCAGCCGGTGATGCGCGCGCGATGATCGAGGCGGCCGAATGCGCCTTGCTCGATACACCTTCGACGATCGAGCCCAGCGTGGTCAACCTGGTGCCCAAATCAGTCGAACCTCCGCGTGATCCCATCGAGGAAGCGGTTCGCCAGGCCCTCGAGAATTCCTCGTTCCGCGTGGTTTTCCAACCGATCGTGTCGCTGCACGGCGAGGAAGAAAAACAGTTCCAGGCGCTGCTGCGACTTTCCACGGAAAGCGGACGCGTCTACTCCGCCACCGAGCTCATCCCCGCGGCAGAAGCGGCTGGCTTGATTGGCGAAGTCGATCGCTGGATGCTCGAAAGCTGCCTCGGCACGATCGCCGATCATCTGCGCGGCGGTGACAGCGTGCGTTTGTTCGTCAACCATTCCTCAAGCAGCATCCGCGATCCAGAGCGCGTCGCGTGGCTGCGTCAGGCACTCGAATCTCGCCGTGTGCCGGCGGCACAAATCTCGATCGATCTGCGCATGGAAGATGCCAAGGCGGATATTCCCGGAACCATCCGCTTTGCACTCGCGATGAAGCAGATCGGCGTCTCGCTCACCTTGTCCGGTATCGAAGCCGGTGATCAGACGACCGACATGCTCATGCACCTGCCGGTCGATTTCATCAAACTTTCGCCGCGCTACACCTCGGACCGCGGCGACGACCATCGCAAGGAATTGAGTGATCTGGTGAAACTCGCGCATGCCAGCGGACGCAAGGTGATTGCCCCGCGTGTCGAGGAAGCGCGCATCGCCGCATCGTTGTGGGCCAGCGGCATCGACCTGATCCAGGGCAACTTCGTCCAGCAGGCGACGCGCGATGCCACCTACGATTTCAAGGTGGCTCACGCTTGAGCGACCCGATGCCGTCAACGCAGAATCCCTCCGCACAGCCATCGAAACCGGGCTGGCGCAATGGCGCCACAGCGGCGCTTGCTGCGCTCAGCGGGATCCTCGCCGTGGCCGTTGCGTTTGCGCCGGCACCGATGTCGACCTGGTTGGCTGCCGCGCTGGTGCCGATTTCGCTAGCCTGCGCCGTGCTGGCCATGCTGCGGCCGCGCGCTGCGATCATCGCGTCCGAGCCACCGCTGCAGATGATTGGCGCGAGCGTTGCGAAACCCGAGATTCCACCCGAGGCGCTGCGCGAGCTTGAATCGTTGCGCGCGATGCAGGGCGAGTTGCAAGCCGCTCGTATGGAAGCCGAGGCCGCAACCATGGCGAAGGGCGAATTCCTCGCCACGATGAGCCATGAAATCCGCACGCCGCTGAACGGCATCGTGCCCTTGCTCGACATCCTGCGCTCGACGCCACTGCAACCGGATCAACGCGAATATCTGGCAACTGCCTATCGATCGTCGATGGAACTGTTGCGCATCGTCGATGACATTCTTGATTTCTCCAAACTGGAAGCCAGCAAGCTCGAACTCGAATGCGTTGGCGTCAACCTCAAGGAACTGGTCGATTCGGTCGCCAAGCTCATGCAGGGCAGCGCAAATGCCAAGGGATTGCGTCTCGGGGTGGTCATCGATCCTTCGGTTCGCCTTGCGGTGCGTGGTGACCCGGTACGTCTGCGCCAGGTGTTGGTCAATCTCGTCAGCAATGCGATCAAATTCACCGAGCACGGCGGCGTCACCATCCAGGTTGGCAAGCGCGGCGAATCACGCACGCACCATGAGGTGACCTTCGCGGTGCGCGATACCGGCATCGGCCTCTCCGAAGAAGCGGTCGCGAAACTGTTCAAACCATTTGCCCAAGCCGATGCGTCGACGACCCGCGTTTTCGGCGGAACCGGCTTGGGCCTGGTCATTTGCAAACGTCTTGTCGAGCTTATGGAGGGCCGCATTGGTGTGCGCTCCGAGCTCGGCCGCGGCTCGGCATTCTGGTTCAACGTGCCGTTGCAGAAAGCCATTGGTGATGTGCGCGCGCGTACCGACCTGGCCGGGGTTCGCGCCCTGATTGTGAGTGGCAACGAGACGTTCCTGCGTCGCTCGGGCGGCATGCTCAGCCAATTGGGCATGAGTCATTTGCACAGCAATCTGGCCGTCGATGCGTTGAGCAAACTGCGCTCCAGCTCAAGCATGGGCGAACGTTGGGGCTACGAATTCCTGATCATCGATCTGGCCTCGGTCGGTGCGGCGACGATTGCCCTGGTGCGCAATATCCGCCGCGATCCATCGCTTGATCCGTTGCGCATTGTCGTCGTCGGCAGCCACGACAGCGCGCAGGATCTGCGCTCCGATGAACGCCTCGCGGCGATGTCGGACAACTTCGACGAACGCGAGCTGCGCGAAACCTTGAGTCGATTGCTCGGCATCGGCCATGCCGAGATCAATCGCGAGGGCCCGCTGCTGGCGACAGTCGATCCCGGCATCGATGCAGGAATCTTCGAACCCGACTCGAAACTGAAGGGCCACGCACTTCTTGTTGAAGACAATCCGGTCAACGCCAAAGTCGCCGAACGTTTGTTGTCGATGCTTGGCATCACCGTCGATGCAGCGAACGATGGCAAGATTGCACTCGATAAATTGGCGCAAGGTCGCTATGACCTGATCCTGATGGACTGCCAGATGCCGATCATGGATGGCTATACGGCATCACGCCAATATCGTGCCCTCGAAGCAGCGAGCGGCCAGGCGAGACTACCGATTATCGCGATGACCGCGAATGCGATGGTCGGCGATCGAGAGAAATGCCTCGCCGCGGGTATGGATGATTACCTGACCAAACCGCTTGATCGCCGGCTGCTGCACAAGACCCTCGCCCATTGGTTGGCGAAGTCGCCGGCGCCAACGTTGCCATCGCAAGTGCCTGTCGCGCCGAGCGCAGCCAAGCCGGTGCAAACGACCGTTACACCGAGAGTTGCCACGCCGCTTGTTGCGCCCGCCGCGAAAACGATCAGTGACATTTCGAGCGCACCCGCAGCGGCGCCAAACCTGCTGCCGCCGGTCGACCAAGGCGTTGTCCAGGAGCTACTCGAAATGATGGGTGACGGCTTCGCCGATTTGATCCAGGTCTATTTCGACGACACCCCGAAGCTACTGGCGCGCCTGCGTGATGCCGCGAACACCGGCAATCACGACGCCATCGCCGACATCACTCACTCGCTCAAATCATCCAGCGCAAACGTAGGTGCCCTGCCCTTAGCCGAGATCGCCAAAGCCGCCGAACTCGATGCCAAGGCACATCAAGGCAATCACTTGAGTTCACTCCCCCAGCGCATCGAAAACGAATACGCCCGCGTCTTGGAGGCGTTTGCTGGAATAGGGCTGGCGCCGGCTTGAACAGCTTCGGCGCAGAGCATCGGGCCTGAAGGCCTCTCCCACAGAAGCGGCGCGCAATTGTGGGAAGCGGCTTCAGCCGCTTGTCCCCTCTTGGGGTGATGCCTTTGTCGCATCGTTACGAAGAGCATCGGGCCTAAAGGCCTCTCCCACAGAAGCCGAACGCAGTTGTGGGAAGCGGCTTCAGCCGCGATGCTCTTGTCGCATCGTTACGAAGAGCATCGGGCCTGAAGGCCTCTCCCACAGAAGCCGAGCGCAGTTGTGGGAAGCGGCTTCAGCCGCGATGCTCTTGTCGCATCGTTTCGAAGGGCATCCGGCCTGAAGGCCTCTCCCACAGAAGCCCAACGCAGTTGTGGGAAGCGGCTTCAGCCGCGATGCGTTTGTCGCATCGTTACGAAGGGGATCGGGCCCGAAGGCCTCTGCCACACTCGTCGTCCCTCAGCGAAAGCCCGATCACGGACGCAAC
>JBDSPX010000348.1:0-5255 GCA_039930065.1 Dokdonella sp. | reverse complement strand
CACCGCCATTTTCGCCCGCCGATTGCATGCCGGACGCAACGCTGGCTTGCAAGTTCGAGTTGCCGCGTGAACCCGACAGTGCATCGGCGCGCTGCACGGTCTTCAGCAAATCCCGCGTGTTGGCGTCGTATTCGATCGAGATGATGGCGGTCTTGACGATGGCCAGGCCACGGTCGGATTTCCACTGATAGGCATTCTCGACTGCATCGGACAAGCTCTTGGCAAAGCCGAGCGAATCCTGTTGCAGCTTGGTGATGCGATTGCCTTTGCCCGGATCGTTCGAGTACAGGCTGAACGCAGGCGCGAGCGAACCCACCACTTCGTTGAAGAGTTGGCTGGCGACGGCATTGTCCATGTCGGTGAAATCAAAAATCTGACCGGGCTGCAGATAACTGGCCGGTACGAAGTTCTTCACGAAAAGGATCGGATCGATGATCTTCATCGTGTACGAGCCGCGCGTCACCGCGCCGACCTGGGTGTTGAGGAAGGCGTCGTCCCAGTAGATTTCCGATTGCGTGCCGAAGCGGTTGTCGGGCAGTTCCTTCAGCGAGACGAAGAACGCGGCCTGCTGCGAGCCCGGCTGACCGCCGAACTTGAAGCGCTCCCAGCTTTGCATGACCAGCGACTCGACGAGGCCGCCGCCCGAGAAGATCGACTTCGAGTTCAGATCATTCGACTGCCACTCGTAAGCACCGGCCTGGGCCGCCAAACCCGTGATCGCACCATCCTGGAACAACAGCAGCCCGTACCCTTCCGGAACGATGATCTTCGAACCATTCGTGATGATGTTCGAGGAACCCTTGGTATTCGAACCGCGTCCGGCATTGGTGCCCTGTGGGACCGCGGCGAACAGCGCAGCCGTCGCCGGCAAACCGGCTGGAACCGTGTAGAAGTCTTTCCACTGGTCGGCGAGTGTTCCGCCAATCGAGCCCACCGCTGCTTGAATAAGTCCCATGACATCTCTCCACGATTCGTGGCTGGGCACCCTGCCCGCCATTCTGGGTGAACTATACATTCCCGGAGGGCGTACTGCGCTTCCACGCATGGCAAAATGGCCCGAGTCAGAACAACAATTGCAGAGAACATGAGATCAGCGAGGCGACAAAATCGATGCGGCCATCGTTTTGCTGCAAGAATGGGATCTGGCTCACCATCAAGGGGAATGGATCATGAAATCAGCGATTCTTGCGCTCGCCGCGGCGGCGCTCGCGACAGGTCCGGTAGCGGCGCAGGTGCCGACTGGAACGATGGGCGCACTGCGAGCCGACCAGAAGCAGTTCTTCGAGCTCTACAAAGAGCTGGTCGAAACCGACACCACGGTCACCAACGGCAGTTGTACGCAGGCCGCCGAACAAATCGCAGTACGATTGAAGGCGGCGGGCTTCAGCGATGATCAGATAACGCTGTTCTCGGTACCGGAGCACCCAAAGGATGGTGGAATCGTTGCCGTCTATCCGGGTACCTCAAAGACGTTGGAGCCCATCTTGCTGCTGGCCCATATCGACGTGGTCGCGGCCAAGCGCGCCGACTGGGTACGCGAACCGTTCACTCTGATCGAGGAAGATGGTTACTTCTACGCGCGCGGTGTCGCCGACGACAAGATGATGGCGGCGACCTGGGCCGACACCTTGATTCGTTTCAAGCAGAGCAGCTACAAGCCGAGCCGGACGGTCAAGATGGCGCTCACCTGCGGCGAGGAAACCGACACCGCGTTCAACGGTGCGCAGTTCCTGGCCAACAACAAACGTGATCTGATCGCCGCAGCGTTTGCGCTCAACGAAGGCGGCGGCGGTGTTACTGACGGCAAAGGACACATCGTCGTGCAGTCGATTCAAGTCGGTGAGAAGATCGCCCAGGACTACAAACTCGTCGCTACAAATCCCGGCGGACACAGTTCGCAGCCGGTACATGACAACGCCATCTACGCGATGTCCGACGCGCTGCTGAAAATCCGCGAGCACGAGTTTCCGACCGAACTCAACGACACCACCCGGGTGTTCTTCGAGCGCGCCGGCGCCGCGCGCAAGGACGCCATGGGCGCGGCGATGGTTTCGTTGGCAAAGGATCCAAATGATGCCAAGGTCGAAGCGATGGTCAACACCGACAAGGGCTTTCACTCGATGCTGCGCACGACCTGCGTGGCGACGCTGATCGAGGGCGGCCACGCGCTCAATGCGCTGCCGCAACGGGTCGAAAGCAACGTCAATTGCCGCATCTTCCCAGGCCATACGCCCGACGAAATCAAGGACCAACTCGCTCAAGTCATCGGCAATCCGGATATTTCGATCGAACGCGGACGCAAGGACAAGCCCCTGGCTAAATCGCCTCCGCTCGACCCGGCCATCATCGGTCCGATCGAAAAGCTCAGTGCGAAGTACTTTCCCGGCGTGCCGGTAATCCCGTCGATGTCGACGGGCGCCACCGACGGCCTCTACCTGTCAGGCGTGGGAATCCCGACCTACGGCGTGCCTGGGCCATGGGGCGATCCTGACGGCAATGGCGCGCACGGTCTCAATGAACGAATCGAGGTGCGCTCGGTCTACGTCGGCCGCGATTATCTGTTCGACCTCGTCAAGGCATATGCTCACTGACGAATATTTGGAATAAATGGGAAGAGTACCCGGGATACCCACAATTCTTCGATCGAAATTGTTCGGAGGACCCGACGAGGGTCATTGTGGATTTCCCGGAATCTTTTATGTCCTTATATCCGGATGTCTTCTTCGAGATCGCTGCTTGCCGACACTCCATCAGCTGTATGGCACCAGCGAACTCGCACTTGCCGGAATAACGTACTTGCGGCCATCGAATCGCAGCGTCGTCGTTAGTGGTTGCGGCGACGGGCAGCGAGCGGGCACGGCGTGCGCCGCGCCGCCGTCTTTGGAATCGTCCTGACTATCCGGGATGTAGCTGTCGTCAACCGTGATCGAAGTAACCACAAGATCGGCGAGACCGTGCCTGCTTCCCTTGCCGACCGCCAATTGATTGGTGGTCAGCGCGACCGCGTCGGGACACGCTTCGAATTCTCCATCTTGTGTATCACTGGTACGTATCGCCAGGATCGAATCGATCTTGCGCCCGTTGACCAGATAGAGGGTCATGTCGGCATAGCCGAAATTGCAGAAATGACATTGAGCACTATGCGTTGTACGAATGCCGAACGCACGCTTGTTGCGAGCGAGTTGATAGCGAGCGGTATCAATGCTGATGCCCTCGAACTGGACGGCGTCAGATGGAATCAACGCACTGTCGTGACGGTGGGCGATGACTTTATCGTCATCCAGATTCAGGATGACCACGTCGAGATCAAAATCCTCAATATCGGCCTGCACGGGCTCTGCGCCGTTTTCCTCGCCACTTACATAGACCAGGGCGACGATGGCGTGTTCCGCGTGGACGGGATCGAGACGGCAAGCCGACCGACTGGAACTCCAGTAGTCGTCATTCGCGCTGAAATCGAGGGCAGACGCGGCACGCGCAATGACGTCGTCCGCGCACGCAAGCGGATCGACCGGCGGCATTGCCGCGAGTTCGGCGGCGATGCGCAGGCGTTCGCCTTCGGCCACCGCGACATCACGTGCTCGCACATCCTCGCACAGATGCCAGATGTCGTTCGCTTGCACAGTTGTTGCTTGAGCGCAGGTAGCAGCAAGCTCATCGAGCGCGGCATCATGCACAGGTCCGGCCGTGGTAAGCGCGGTCTTGATCGATGAAAAGACGTCGAAGGCCTGTTCGCTCACACTGATCTTCGCTGCGGTCATCGCGGTCTGATAGACACCTGTCAGCTGCAGCGCGTTGAAGCGCCCGCAATCGCCATGGCCAAGTCGGATATTCTCGATGATGTAGCCCTGCCAGAACGAAGCTGTTCCTCCTTTGGTTTGCAGGCTGGCGATTGCGCAGGCCTCGCGCCCGGCATAGGCGCTACCCAATTTGCGCTGGCTTGCGCTGGTGGCTGAATCGATGCCCGCGTCGATCCATTGCCATGGATTGCTGTAGTAACGCTCGAAGCGTTGATAGCGGAATTGTTTTTTCACCTGGATGCGTGCGAGCAGAATACTCAGATCGGTCGCCTGGCTGAGTACCCGCCCCAATTCGCCCGGCGGCCATGCCGAGGGATCCTTCAGGAGCAACGGGATTTTCAAGGTTAGCAGGATGATTTTTCGCAGCGCGACGGCCTCCGGGATTTCGATGGCCTTGAGCTCCTCTGCGGAAAGTCCATCGCGATTCGCACTATCTGCAAACTCTGGAATCGCCATCAATGGTTCGAGATCGACGGATCGTTCAATGATCTGCAACAGTTTCGGCAGGCGTGGATTTCGCGGATCCAGCGACGACAAGGCAAGGAATTGCAGCATGCAGTCGTCCGGACCGGGGCGGCGGCATCCATCTGCGGATAGCGCGGCAGTGAATTTTTCGCTGAGTACACGTCTCAGCGCATCAAGACCTGCCTGATCCGGCCGCGTGTCTTCGAAGAACGCTCCATGCGGCACACATTTTAGAAAGCCATCCCAGCCGGAATAGTTCTGCCATTGCCAGGCAATCGAGTGGCGTTCCGCATACACGAGCGGATCGTCAACATCCCAGACCGATCCGGGAAAGCACGCAAACAGCGTCGAAATGGCATTGGCGGTCGGCGTCCAAGTGGGATCCGGCGCATAGACAATGCCATTGGAATTCGGCCTGCCATGAGGCTCGCCGATGTAACGAAGCGGCCACACCCGATTCCACAGCCGGGCAGCGTCCGACGGACGCTGGAAGGTGAGCAGATCCCAAGTGGCCGCTTGATCAAGCAATACGCCGCGTGCCGGAATGGCGATTTGACCGAACGCAGGCATGCTCATCATCGCTACGAGTCGCGCCGCATCGAGTGTTTGCCAGTGTGCTGGCAGGGGCGTGAATGAGCTTGCTCCATGAGGCTTGCGAGCAGCAAGGTCCGCCTCGGCAACGATCGCATCAAAATCAACCTGCGCCAGCGCATTTGGGAGCGTCGGCGAATCGGCACCGAATTTGCCCGGCGGAATGTCGGCCCCATTTGCCGAGCCGATTGCTGCTCCAAACAGAAACAGGACACTCACGACCTGCGAGCCGACAATCCGTTGCAACTTGCGCCAATTGCTGGAGTCGAGTTGTTTCAATGGAAATGGCATCAACAATCTGATTCTCACTCACAATCCAGCAATTCTTCCACGCACCGTCGCATCAAACTTCGCGATGAAGACATCTTCAGAGACAGCATTTCACACGTTTGCGTCCAC
>JBDSPX010000347.1:0-5085 GCA_039930065.1 Dokdonella sp. | reverse complement strand
ACAACCGGCAGCTCGGGCAGGCTGCCGTCATCGATCCATTCGGCGTCCTCTGCTGACTGGATTCCACCCACCGTGATCGTATCGATGAGTCCTTCCGACTCGCCGGCTTGGGCGAGACTCACCAACTGCTCAACCGGCGCCGATCCAACCGATTGGTAGAGTGGCTTGGCTTCGTCGCAATCTTGTCCGGCCATCGCGGCGCTGGCTGAAAACATCACGGCCATCGCTGCTCCGAGTGCGGGTGCGCGGTTGACCGGCATCCGGTATGAAACGCAGAGCGGCCCTTTGGCTGCCGCGAACAGTGCGCGGCGCTGGGCATCATCGAGCCCATCCAATGCATGCACATGCTTGTTGCAGCGGCCGCAATGGCCGTCGAGGCGCAGTTGCTCGGCCTGCTTTAGGGGACAGGGGCTTTCGATACGCGGAACACGGGCCATGGCGACTCTCCTTGTGGACAATCCGACTTTACGCTGCGATGTGGCACTGTCAATCCTCCCACCGACGATGCCACAAAGTTCTCCTTTGCCAGATGGTCGCAATCGATGCGCAGCAATATGGTACGCGCTGACTATCCCAAGGAATTGCAGATGTCGACACTGCCGCGCGGATCGGCGATCTGGCACATGCACCCCATTGAATGACAGGCTAAGTTCTGGACTTCCAATCGCGTGGATTTCTGCTGCCATGCATGACAGCGAGGACGACGGTCGACGCTTCCTCGATCCGAAAGTAAACGCCGAACGGAAATCGGTGGAGTAACGCACGTCGGGCTCCACGAGCAATTTGTGGATACATGGTGGGTTGTTCTGCCAGTGCTTCGAAAATTCGCATGGCCTCATCGAGGAACCGGTGACCCAGTCCGGTCAGCTGCGATTCGTACCATCGCGCAGCGACTTCAAGGTCCTGTTCGGCCTCACGACGAAGCCGAACAGAATGCGTCACAAGCGAGCCTTTATATCTGCGAGCGCAACCTCAGCCGCCCGCCCTTTTTCACCGTCGGCTTCATAGGCGTCGAGCCGCCGATCCAGCTCGGTACGTTGCCAGTCGGTCAGCGGCAAAGCCTTTTGGTCGGCGGCGATGCTGTCCCAAAGATCTTCCACGAGCTGAATGCGTTGCTCGATAGGGAGTTCACTTAGTGCTGAGTTCATGACGTACCTTCGTTGTCACTGATAAGTTTCAAAGTACAGATTCGAGAATTCAAAGTCTAAATCCAAGCCGAAATCATTGAGAGCCGTCAGGGCCATCGAATGAATCGTCCGCCTCAATGATGAGGGAGACAGGAGTGCAATACCAATGTCGGTGATCGCCGTCATCCGGCGCGAGGAGTTTTTGAAAGGTCTGAAGGTCTTGGGATGAGCCAGAAAGTTCCAGCCATCGATCCGCCGAAAGCTCTAGCCGCTTTGCTTCGCCTTTGCTCACCCGTAGCCCATTCAAGAACTCATCGTATGGGTTGGAGCTACCATCTGTTGTCGCTAGAAATGAAATGGTCGTGGCGGTTGATGCCAAGAATGCACCAAATGCCAACTGAAAATCGCGCAGACCATGCGCGCTATCCAGCAGCATCGGATCGCCGTTCGAAGAGTTGAAGATGCGCATGATCTTGACTAGTGACTATCGCGGTTTTGACACCGCACTGAGCGCCGCTGTTGCATCTACTATCCGCCCAGAATCGGATTCAATCACAACAGGCAGATCGGGCAGGCTGCCGTCATCGATCCACGCTGCATCTGCAGCGGACTCGACCCCTCCGGTCACCACGACATAGTCGAGGCGCTCGCTTTCAGATTCGTCATGTATCACCAACTGCTCAACCGGCGCCGATCCAACCGATTGGTAGACCGGCTTGGCCTCGTCACAATCCTGACTGGCCATCGCCGCGCTGGCTGAAAACATCACCGCCATCGCTGCTCCGAGTGCGGGTGCACGGTTGATCGGCATCCGGTACGAAACGCAGAGTGGCCCTTTGGCTGCCGCGAACAATGCGTGGCGTTGGGCATCGTCCAATCCATCCAGCGCATGCACATGCTTGTCGCAGCGGCCGCAATGGCCGTCGATGCGCAGTTGCTCGGCTTGCTTGAGGGGACAGGGGCTGTCGATACGCGGAACACGGGCCATGGCGACTCTCCTTGTGGACAATCCGACTTTACGCTGCGATGTCGCGCTGTCAATCGTGCCGCCGCAGCCGCAATAAAACCTTCATTTGCCCGAAAGCCGCCACATGGCGCAGCTATACTGCGCGCGCTGATCATCCCAGGGAGTTGAAGATGTCGACGTTGCCGGCCCGATTGAAGTTGCGATCCATTGCAGGCGTAGTGCTCGCAGCCTGCTTACTGCTGCTTGCCGCGTGCGGGCAGCGGCCCGCTTCGGTCCCCGAGGTGCAAGGCAAAGCGCCGGTAGCCGCCGAACCCGCGAAGGCGACGAAAAGCGATCGCTTTGAGATCAGCTCGGCACGTGCCGAGCAATACCAGGGCCAGCTTGCCCTGGCCCTCGAATTTCCGCAGCAACTGACCGGGACGCAGGATTTCGACAGCCTGCTCGGGGTCACCGGTAGCAACGGCGAGGCGGTCGTCGGCAGCTGGGCACTCGATGAAGGCGGCAAGACCCTGCGCTTCCCCTACGTGCAGGCGAATGCGAGCTATACCGTTCGCATCAAGGGGGCACTCTCGGCGGTGGACGGCAAAACCCTCGGCAGCGAGGTCAGCAAAGATGTGTTCACCGGTCCATTGGAGCCGGCGGTCGGATTCGCGGCACAGGGCAGCGTGTTGCCCGCGCGCGAGACGCGCGGTTTGCCGGTGGTCTCGGTCAATGTAAAGGAGGTCGATGTCGAATTCCTGCGCGTTCGAGATTCTGAAGTCGCGAACTTCTTTGCCGCCTACCAGAAAAACGGCAAGCGCGGCTCCTACGATCTCGATCCGCAATACGAATGGTATGGACACGAGGGCAAGCCGGTCGCGCAGGTCGCCGAATCGGTCTACGCCAATCGTTTTGTCCTCAGCGGTGCCGAGAACGAGCGCACGCTGAATTACCTGCCGATCCAGAACATCCCCGAACTTGAAGCCCCCGGCTTGTATTTCGCCACGCTCAAGCGCCCTGGCACATTCCGCGATGAGATGGAGACCAGCTTCTATTTCGTCAGCGACATCGGCGTGCATACGCGCGTGTACAAAGACAAGATGTTCGTGCACACGGCCTCGCTGAAAACCGGCGATCCGCTCGGCGGTGTCGAGATCAATATCCTCGACGAAAATGGCGATGCCGTCGTCACTGGCAATACCGATGAGAGCGGTAACGGGATGTTTGCCTACCAGCTAAAGGCCGGGCATGTGCTCGTTGCGAAATCCGGTCGCAACGTGTCGATGGTGCCGTTCAACCAGCCGGCGCTTGATCTCTCCGATTTTGCCGTCGCGGGTCGAAGCGAAGCCTGGTTCGACGTGTTCGCGTGGAGCGGCCGTGATCTCTATCGCCCCGGTGAAACCGTGCGCATGTCGGCCTTGCTGCGCGACAACGATGGCAAGGCGATCAAGCCACAGCCGTTGTTCGCAAGCCTCAAGCAGCCCGATGGACGTCTGTACGCGCAGGAGAAACTTGAACCCAAGGATCTCGGCTATTTCGAGTGGTCGCGCGAGATTCCAGTCGACGCGCCAACCGGTCGCTGGCAGGTCGAATTCCGCCTCGACCCGGCGAGCAAGGAAGCCACGCAAAGCCTGACGCTGCGTATCGAGGAATTCCTGCCCGAACGCATGAAGCTCGATCTCGCCACGACTCAGGATCAACTCAAACCGGATGAACCTCTCAAGCTCGAGGTGCAGGGCGATTATCTTTACGGCGCACCGGCGGCCGACAACCGTTTTACCGCGCGCCTGACCCTGAGTCCGGATGTGCATCCGATCGAGACCCACAAGGATTATTTCTTCGGCGATCCGCTGATCGAGCTGCCGAAGGAAGCCAAGGATGTCATCGATGGTCAGCTCGATGAGAAGGGTCACCTGAGCGAGGAAGTCAGCTTGCTCGACGAGGCCAAGCCCGCACCCGTCGCCGCTGTGCTTTCGGGCAGCCTGTATGAAACCGGCGGTCGCACGGTCACGCGCACACTCAAGCGCACGGTCTGGCCAGCCGACGTGCTGGTCGGCGTGCGTCCGCTGTTCACGGTTGAGGATGGCGCCGGGGCGAATGGCAATGCCAGTTTCGAAGTGATCCGCAGCAATGCGGCTGGCGACCTGCTGGCTGGCTCAAATCTCAAGCTGACGCTTGTGCGCGAGCTTCGCGACTATCACTGGATCTGGGACAAGGAGAGCGGCTGGCATTTCAACTACACCGAGCGTTTCGAGAACGCCGAATCGCGTGAACTCACAATCGAAGCCGGCAAGGCCGCGCGCATCGACGTACCCGTCGAATGGGGCGGCTATCGCATCGAAGTACTCGATCCGGCGACCGGCTTGACGATGCGCTTTCCGTTCACCGCGGGCTGGAGCTGGAACGATGACAACCGCGGCGGCGAAGCGCGCCCGGACAAGGTCAAATTGTCGCTCGACAAGGCCAGCTACAAAGCCGGCGACACCCTCAAGGTCACGCTGACGCCGCCGCATTCGGGGCCGGGCGTGCTGATCGTAGAATCCGATCACATGTTGTACACGCGCAATATCGAAGCCAAGGCCGGTGCCACGTTCGAGATTCCGGTCACCGCGGATTGGGAACGCCACGATGTCTATCTGACTGCTCTGGTATTCCGTGGCGGCTCGGCAGCCGAGCGCATTACCCCGGCGCGCGCGGTTGGCGAAGCGTTCATTCCGATGGATCGAACGGCACGCAAGGTCGACGTGCAACTTGAAGCGACCAAGCTGATGAAACCCGAGACCGAGCTCGCGGTAACGGTCAAAGTGCCGGCACTTGCAGGGAAAAAGGCACAAGTAACGATTTCCGCAGTCGATGTGGGCATCCTCAACATCACCCGCTTCGCTGTGCCCGATGCAAACGAGTGGTTCTTCGCGCAGCGTCGACTCGGTGTTGATGCCTACGATCTTTACGGCCGCGTAATCGAGAGTTTCAACGGTGGCACGGCAAAACTGCGCTATGGCGGCGACATGG
>JBDSPX010000346.1:0-12937 GCA_039930065.1 Dokdonella sp. | reverse complement strand
TATCTTTCCAGCATTGATCGCAAGCCTTGGTTTGCTTGTTGCGGGCGTTGGTCATGCCGAAAGTGTCACGGACGCGAATGCCGCTGCCGATGCGCGGCGCTTTGAACGCTGGATTCACGCGGGCTTGCTCGATCCGGACGCGCCGATGGAGCAGCGCAAAGCGATCGTCGCCGAGCTTGAAGCGCTCGCCAAGGACGATTCCGATCCTGGATTGCTGTATCTACTGGGTTCTTTGTATCGGCAGGATCCAGCGCATTCGAGTTCGCCGGTTGCGCAGGATCTAAATCGTGCCCGTATCTTGCTTTCGCGCGCGGCACTGCATGGAAAGATTCCGGCGATGGCCAAGCTTTCGACGATCGAATTGCAGGCAGGTTTTCGGTTTGAGGCCAATGTCTGGGCGCAGCTCTACTATCACTATGCAAAGGATCAGGCCAAGGCGGATCCACGCTGGACCAGTGGTTTCGCCGCTTCGATCCTGCGTAACGCGCTGGATGGATTTCCGGAGCAGGAAATCAAAGCGCTCAACGCGAGCGTCGAAGCAATGCTCACCCAATACGACGCGCAGATTCGTCAAGGCTTGAGTAAAATTTCCGAAGCCGGATCAAATGATCGCTTCCGCGATGCACGTCCGGGGAAACGCGTGCTTTTGAATGCCGAAGACACGCGCGGTCGCCGGCTTGAATCCGGCATGTCCGAGTACGTGGTCGAGTTCAGCGCAGACGGCAGCGTGAAGCAGCTGTGGACAATTGACGCCTGGCCCAATCCGCGACTTGCGAGGATTCTGCGTCAAATCACGCTTGGCTATAGGATCTCGTCAGACGTTGCTGATGAAGCCGCTGGCATGGTCGCCATCGTGCCGGTTGCCTACAGTGATGGTCGCTACAAGATTCGTGACGAAGCCGAAACGAATTGACGCTCTCAATCCGACGCCGCGCGTGATCAGTGAGCTACCAGCATCGGCAGGTTGCTGTGCTGGAACAAATGCCGGGTGACGCCTCCGAGCACGAGCTCGGTGATGCGCGATTGACCCCAAGCGCCGATCACAATCAGATTCGCATCCATCGCGTTGGCCGCTTCGAGCAGCGCCGCGCCGTGATCCTTGGCCGGTTTGAACGGGCGGAATTCCGCAGGAATTCCGCGGCGTTCGAACCACGCGCGAAGATCGAGCGTCGGCATGTTCTCAAAGCCCAGCGGACTCGGACTGGCGTCGCCTTCGAGTACCGTGACCTTGCCTGCCCGCTTGAGCAGCGGCATCGCTCCGTGAATCGCCAGAGCCGCCTCGCGGCTTGCGTTCCACGCCACGAGCATGTGTTCGCCGACCTTGTCGACGCGTGCCGTGTCAGGTACGACCACCACCGGAGTGGCCGTTCCAAACACAGTGCGCGAGGCGATTCCCCAGCCCACCGGCGCATCGGGATTCGCGCAGGGACGCTCGGCGATGACCAGATCCGACCAACGAGCGGCCTGGCAAAGCGCATCGACCGCATCGCCCTGCACCACCTGGAATTCGCCATTCAAGCCGCGCTGATCAAGCTGCTCCTGCCACCACGGCGCGCGCATACGCGCTTGCTCGAGAAGGTGGCCGGTTTCGTTGACCTGGACGGCCACTGCTTCAGGTGACACAAAGGCCGCTGTCGACAAGGCGACGACATGCAGGCCCAGCGTGTGGGCGCCAAGCCGCGCGGCCAGCGAAAGTCCAGCCTGGGTGGCGGGTGCGACCGTGTCGCATTGGCGCAAATGGATGACGACATCGAAATCGGACATCACGCAATCCTCAAGTTCTGGTTCTGCAGAGTCTACGCCGGGAATCGCGCCGAGACGCGTCAGCGCTTTCGCCACCGCTGGCGATCCTTGCGATTTGGATGTCCATCCGGATTGTGCTCCTCGCCCAACCCACGCAGAATGATGCCTTTCCGCGAGGGGTAGCAAACATGCGCAGCGTTGTTGGATTTGCCGCCGCCATCATCTTGACGATAAGCGTCAGTGCTCCCGCACATGCAGCGGGTTCGATCGACTGCGAGCTGCATTTTTCGATGTCGGGTTGGTCGGCGTTCTACAAACATTCCACTGGAACCGGCACGGTCACGTGCGATAACGGAAGATCGATGAAAGTGAAGATTTCCGCCAAAGGCGGTGGAATCACTTTCGGCAAATCAAGCATCGAAAACGGACTCGGAAAATTTACCGAGGTCTACGCAATCGAAGACATCATCGGCGGCTATGCGACTGCTGAAGCGCATGCTGGCGCGAACAAATCGGCGAGCGCGCGCGTGGTCACCAAGGGGCCGATTTCTCTCGCGCTGTCCGGCAAGGGCAGGGGCTGGGATCTCGGCGTCGCCTTCGGCAACTTCATCATCAGTAGACGGTGATCGATTTGCTGCGGAGCACTTGAGACAATCATGGTCGAGCTGCCGATGGAGCCCCGCTATTCAAGAGCCGAGGAAGTCGCATCGAGCCTGAGCCACGCGCTCGGTATCATTCTGAGCATCGCCGGGCTCGCTGTGCTGGCCGCGTTTGCCGCCTTGCATGGCGGCGCATCGCGGATTGTCAGCGTCAGCGTTTATGGAACCACGTTGATCCTTCTGTTCACGGCTTCCACGCTCTATCACGCAGTACCCAACCCGCGCGCCAAGTCGATCCTTCGATTGCTGGATCACTCGGCGATATTCCTGCTGATCGCCGGCACCTACACCCCGTTCACCTTGATCAGCTTGCGCGGCGCGTGGGGATGGTCGTTGTTCGCGATTGTTTGGACGCTCGCGATTGTCGGCATTGCCCTGGAAATGCGCCGGGTGCGCAATCGCGTTGCTGCAGCATTGCTCTATCTCGGCATGGGCTGGGTCGGTGTAATTGCGATCAAGCCGATGATCGCGAATATCGAGCCGGCCGGTTTGTGGCTGCTGTTTGCGGGCGGCCTTTGCTACACGCTTGGTGTGCCTTTCTATTTATGGAAGCGATTACCCTATAACCACGCGCTATGGCATGTGTTCGTACTGGCGGGCAGCGTGCTCGAATTCTTTGCGATCCTGCTCTACGTTCTGCCCGATAGTTGAGGCGCTCTTAGAAGAGATAGGCAACGATAAACACGCCAATCATCGTGAAACAAAGCGCAACCCGCGCCAGTGTGCCGAAAATGAAGCCGAGCCACGCGCCGATGCCGACATGGGTCGAGCGCTTGAGCGTGCTGCCAGCAATCAGCTCGCCGATCACCGCGCCGACGAAGGGTCCGAGAATCAGGCCGATGATGCCGAGAAAGAGGCCAATCACGGTTCCCGCAGCCGCACCAAACAACGCCCAGCCGCTGGCACCGACACGCTTGGCGCCGAGGACACTGGCAAGCAGGTCGACGATGATCGCAAGCACGGTCAGCACGCCGAGAATGGTCAGGGTCGGCCAGCCAATATGGCTGAAGTCGCCAGCCCACGCGGCGAGGAACATGCCGAGATAGACAATCGGAACGCCCGGAAGCGCTGGAAGAATCGTGCCGATCGTACCGATGATGATCAGCAGGGCGGCAACAACGTACAAGAGGATCTGGCTGGTCATTCGGCGGATGGTTTTTTAGGACAGGCGATTCTATCGGGGAAAGCTGAACCGCGTTGAAGTCGGGTCGTCAAGCGCCGAGACGGCAAGGTCTCGCTTCGATCGCGCAGTTGCTGCGCGCTGACGCTTGGCTCTTATGCGGCGATACTATCAACCATGCCAAACGAATTGCTCAAGGCCGATGCGCTGGGTCGCATCGAGATCGTCAGTGATGGCGAACAACGGTGGATCCGTCGCGACGTGGGTCCGGCGCGGTTTGGCATGCGCTGGATCGCGCGCACGGCGGCTGCGCGTGAAGCCAAGGTTCTGCTTGCCTTGTGTGGGTTCAATGATGTTCCACAATTGCTTGTCTGGGACGGTTCCATTCTCGATCGCAGTTACATGGCCGGTGCGCCGATGCAACAAGCACGACCCTGCGATCCCGCGTATTTTCGACAGGCGCATGCGTTGCTCAAGCGACTGCGTGCGCGCGGCGTCGTCCACAATGATCTGGCCAAGGAACCCAATTGGCTGCAACTTGCCGATGGACGGCCGGCGCTGGTGGATTTCCAGATCGCCTGGCACAGCAAGCGGCGTGGCAGCCTTTTCCGTCTGCTCGCACGCGAGGATCTGCGCCATCTGCTCAAGCACAAGCGAACCTACTGTCCGCAAGCGCTGACGCCGATTCAACGCCGTCTGCTGGCGCGTCGTTCGTGGATCGCGAGCGGCTGGCGCGCCACGGGCAAGCGTGTCTACAAGCTCATCGCACGACGTGTGTTTGGCTATTGGGACAACGAAGGCAACGGTAGAGTGCGCCGCTAGCGGCTTATTGAATTGCGTTCGCGCTTTTCCGCAATGCGCAAAGCGTGCAAACTCCAAGCAGGAGGCGGACCCACGATTACCCCGGCGCCCGCCAGGATTCTCCATGAGTGGTCCGGAAAAAGCCGATCAGGAATCGCGCTGAGCTATCGAAGGAAAGGCATGTCCTCAAGCAAAGATCCTGCTGCCAGCAACCCATCCGTTGATTCGAAGCAGGTCGCGCGGCATGAGCGAACTTCGTTGCGCATGCTGCCGCTGGAGTTTGGATCGTTGATCGTGCTCGCCGCACTCGCGGTCATGTTGACTACGGGGATGCTCGAACTGCAGACCAGTGCGACGGCCTACATTATCGGCGAGAGTCATTGGTCAAAAGCCCAACAAGAGATTGCTCAAGAGTTGCAGCGCTATGCGACCAGCGGCGATCCGGCGCGATTTATGCGTGCGCAGGAAGCCCTGCGCGTTCCGTTGGGTGATCGAAGCGCAAGGCTGGCACTGGAACAGGATCCGCCGGACATTGATGCCGCCCGCCGAGGATTCATCGAAGGGATGAATTCGCCGCAAGATGTTGGTCGCATGATTCGCCTTTACAGATATTTTCACAATGCACCTTTCTTTCGCGAGTCTGTGGAAAAATGGCGGATCGGTGATGAAGATGTGCTCGAACTGAAGCGTCTCGGAAACGAGATCGAGGCGATCCACGCGAGTGACGCAATGAACCCGGAGCTGGCGGCCTCTTATCAGACGAAGCTGCTCGAAGTGGACGCTCGACTGAGACCTGTCGAGACCGCTTTTTCGCAGTCGTTGGTCGATGGCACGCGCATGCTCAAGACAGTCTTGATCGTCGCCAGCATCGTCTTGTTCCTGGCCATCGCCTGGATCGTCCTTTTGGTCCTGCGCTCGACACTCGCGCGCATTCACGCCAGCGAAGGCAAATTCCGTGCGGCATTTCATCAGGCCGCTGTCGGCATGCTCAAGATGTCCTCTGACGGCAGGATCGTCGAAGCGAACGAAGCCATCTGCATCGTGCTGGGCTACTCGTCCGTGCAGATAGAGCAGATGCTTATCGTTGACTTGCTGCATCCGGAAGATCGAGCCGCCATCGTTGGTGAAGGCTCCACGATCGATTGGTCATTATTCCAGATCCCGAGCGAGCATCGATTTCTGCGCGAAGATGGCGCGACGCGTTGGTTGCGCTGGACGGCGTCGAGAATCGAGGGCGATCGCGGAGACAGGGAGCGCGTCTTCGCGATCATTGAGGATGTTTCCGATAGTCGTCGTCTTGCCGACGAGATGAAGTACCAGGCCAGCCACGACACGCTGACGGGTCTGGTCAACCGTCGCGAAATCGAACAGCGTCTACGCCGCGGTATTGATACTGCACATCGTTGTCAGCGCGAGCATGCATTCCTGTTTGTTGATCTCGATCAGTTCAAGCTGATCAACGACACTTGCGGTCATGTTGCGGGCGACCAGTTGCTGCGCCAGATTGCCGGTGTACTTCTGTTGCACATGCGCGGCAATGACTGGATGGGTCGACTGGGTGGGGATGAATTTGCGGTACTGCTGGAAAATACCGGAATAGAGGAGGCCTTGCGCATCGCCGAGCGTTTGCGTCGCGCGCTGTCGGCCTCGACGTTTCCGTGGGAGGGGCGCCGTTTCAACGTGACCTGCAGCATCGGCATTGCCCAAGTGACCGCCGACCCGATCGAAGTCGGCGATGTACTGCGTGCGGCTGATCGCGCCTGCTACCAAGCCAAGGAAGACGGCCGAAACTGTATTCGTGTCTACCATGAATCCGACCAGGCGATGAGCCGACGTCGCGATGATCTAGCCTGGGTCGCCGAGATCCGACAGGCGATCATTGATGGGCGCATCGTGCTTTATGCGCAGCGTATCGAGGTGCTGAACGGGCGCGAGGAGCTTCGCTACGAGGTACTGGTGCGGCTCATCGATGCGAACGGTGCGGTCTACACACCCGAGAACTTCCTTCCGGCCGCAGAACGTTTCGGCGAGGCGATCTCGATTGATCGCCTGGTCATCTCGATGGCCTTGCGTCAGCTTGAGGATCACCCGGAGCATCTGCGCATGCTCGATCTCTGTCATCTGAATGTCTCGGCACAATCGATTGCCAACCCGGATTTCCGCAATCATGTCGTCAACCTGCTCGATTCAAGCCGCGTTCCGGCGGCCAAGATTTGCTTTGAGCTGACCGAAACGGCCGCAATTGGAAATATTACCCGAGCGCGTGAGTTCATCGACGAGATGCGCGCGCGCGGATGCCGGATTGCGCTCGATGATTTCGGCAGCGGCATGTCATCCTTCGCCTATCTCAAGAACCTCGCCGTCGATGTGCTCAAGATTGACGGCGTTTTTGTGCGCGATCTGGCCAACAATGAGGTCGATCCGGTGCTGGTGAAATCGATGTGCGAAGTCGCGCGTTCTCTAGGCAAGACCACGGTCGCCGAATGGGTCGAGGACCGTGCCCTGCTCGAACGCCTGCGAGAACTGGGGGTCGATCAGGCGCAGGGCTATGCCATCCATGAACCCTGCGCGCTGAGCGAGTTGATTGACGCCACCGCGAACGTGAAGGCTGCAGGAAGTGTCTGAGCGCGGTCGCCTCAGCCGAGCTTCACATCGAACTTGATCGGCACCATTCCGCGTGCCTCGACGTTCACGCCGTTGATTTGTACGGGTCGGAAGCGCCAGCGCAACACGGCTTCGCGCGCTGCACGATCCAGCGCGCGATAGCCGCTGCTGCGAGCAATATCGATGTCGATTGGCAGACCATCACGCCCAACCAGGACACGCAACAGCACCGTGCCCTGCTCACCGCGGCGCCTTGATTCCATGGGGTAGCGCGGTTCGATGATGCTTTCGTAGGCGAGGCTCGCATTCGCTGCGATGCTCGGAGTCGTCGCGATGATCTCGTTTGTGGCGGCTGGCTCGACGACGTCGGTCGTTGGCGCCGCGACCGGCACGGCCATGACGCTCTCCTCGTGCACGATCGGTTGCTGCGTCGGAATGGAGACGTCATGACGGCGCACGATCGTTTGCGGTTCGGGTGGCGGCGGAGCTTCGGTAATCGGCAGCTCGGGAGGTATTTCGTGAATGGCGATCGTGGTAACGGCCGGTTCGGGTTTCCAGGCCGGAATCGCGACGGGCAATGCGAGCAGCACGAGCGCGGCAACGTGCAATCCAAAGCTGCCACTGAGGCCGCTGATGCGCAGCCAGTTCCACTTGGGTGCGGAATTCTGCTGCAAGGCATGTGTGGCCATGATCTTCCCCTTTGTCGTTGGTCGGCAAAGAGCTGCAACGACGCAGGGCCGGACCCGGGGTTAGCGGTCGGTTGCAACGACTACTCGGAGGCGGAGATTTCGAGCAGGAATGCGATCTTGCTGGCGCGCGGCAGGCGCTTGATCGCGGCCTCGGCGCGCGAGGCGCTGGAGCGATCCGGATATGCGCGCGAGCCGATCAGGCGTCGTGGCGGATTGGCGCGTGTGTAGCGCGCCCCGCGCGCCTCGACATGCGCGAGGTAGCGCGCATCGAGATCGTTGGTGATGCCGGCGTAGTATGAGCCATTGCGACATTCAATCAGGTACAGGCACCAAGATTTTACCGCGGCCGACTTGCGCGCCATGTCAATCGAGACTCTTGTGGAAGCGACGCACGGCAATCGAGAGAGTGATGACAACAAACGCCGCCAGCGAGAGCAGCTCAATCCACAATTCACCCAAACCGGCGCCACGCAGCATGATCCCGCGGATCAGGCGCAGGAAATGCGTCAATGGGAAGATTTCAGCGATCCACTGAGCGAGTCGCGGCATGCCGTCAAACGGAAACATGAAGCCTGATAACAGGATTTGTGGCAGGAAAAGGAAAAACGCCATTTGCATTGCCTGGAACTGGGTGTTGGCGAGGGTCGAGATGAAGATGCCTAGCGAAAGCGTTGCGGCGATATAGGTTAATGCGGCCAGGTAGACATCGAACAACGATCCGCGCACCGGCACCTTGAACACGATCAAGCCGAGGATCAGGATCAACGTCACCTGGATCAAGCCGATACCGATGTAGGGCAGAACCTTGCCGAGGGTCAATTCGGCCGGCGAGAGCGGTGAGGCGATCAGCATTTCCATGTTGCCGCGCTCGCGTTCACGGACAATCGCCATGCCGGTAAAGATCGTCATCGTCATGGTCAGGATCACGCCGATCAGCCCCGGTACCGTATTGATCTGTGCGCGCCGTTCTGGATTGTAAAAATTGACAATCTCGACCGGACGGACCATCTCAGCACCAGGACGATATTGCAGTGAAGAGAGCGGGAAGCTGGCGAGCTGACGCGCTGCAGCCTGCACGGATTGGTCCGAGCCATTGACCATGACTTGCCAGACCGCCTGATTTCCGCGCTCCAGGCGCGCCTCGAAGTCTTGCGGAATCACGACTGCGGCACCAATCTCCCCTCTGCGCAGCAAGCCGTCGATCTCCTGCGGCGAAGAAACGCGATGGCGGAAATCGAGCACCTGGGTCGAGGCCAGCTCGGCGACCAGTTCACGCGAGCGCCAGCTGTTCGATTGATCAAGTACGGCTGCCGGCAGATGGCGGATATCGAGATTGATCGCGAAGCCGAACAACAGCAGTTGCAGGGTCGGGATGCCGAGGATCATGCCAAAGGTCAGGCGGTCGCGCGAAAGCTGACGAAGCTCCTTGCGGAATACGGCGAACAATCGTCCGAGATTCACTGACCGTCCTCCTTTCTGCCGCGGGTCACCGCGACGAAGACATCTTCCAGGTTCGCTTCGGTCCGCTCGACCTTGGCCTCGACGCCTGCGTTCTTCAGTGCATCACGCAACCAGGTGTCGCCGTCGTCCTTGCGATCGGTGAGCACGCGCAGACTCGCACCGATTTGGGCGACGCCAAGTACGTGCGGCTGCTTGGCCAATGTCTCCTGCAGACGCCGTGGCTTTTCGCAGTCGACACGCAAAGTCATGCCGGGCAGGCTGGCCATCAGTTCGGTCGGTGTGCCATCGGCAACAAGACGGCCGCGATCAAGGATGGCCAGGCGATGGCAGCGCTCAGCCTCGTCCATGTAGTGGGTCGAGACGAGCAGCGTGGTGCCGGCATCTGCAAGTTTGAAAAGTGACTCCCAGAAATCGCGCCGCGATTGCGGATCGACCGCACTGGTCGGCTCATCGAGCAGCAGCAATTCCGGTTTGTGCATGACCGCCGCGGCGAGCGCCAGACGCTGTTTCTGTCCACCGGACAAGGTGCCAGCGAGTTGCTTGTGCAATTCGCCGAGGTGATATTGCTCGAACAACTCAGTGATGCGATTTATGGCCGTCCGCCCCGACAAGCCATAGACAGCGGCGAGAAATTCGAGATTCTCCGCGACGCTCAAATCTTCGTAGAGCGAAAATTTTTGTGTCATGTAGCCAATGCGACGTTTGACCGCTTCGGCTTCGGCGGGCAGGTGATGACCGAGGACGCTGACCGAGCCTTCGCTCGCTGTCAGCAGGCCACACAACATGCGGATTGTCGTCGACTTGCCACAGCCGTTTGGTCCGAGAAACCCATAGACCTCAGCACGACGCACGCGCAGATCGAGATGATCCACGGCGGTGACATTGCCGAATCGCTTGGTCAGCCCCTTCGCCACGATGACCGCTTCGGTCGACTCGCCGCGCGCCGGCTTTGTCTCATCGTTCATCGTTCAGGGCGCGATGTTCTTGTTGCTGCCAGCGCATTGCGCCTGTGCCGGAATGCCGGCGGCAAGGGTGTCCGTATCGGGTCCATCGAGCACCAGTTCGGCGCGATAAGCGAGTCGGCTCGCGTCATCGCCGGTCAAGGCAAAGTAGGGTGTGAAGGCTGGGTCCGAACGGATGCTGCGCAGCGTCGCCGGGTATGACGTTGCGCTGCCAGTGACGCTGATGCTGCACACCGTGCCTTGACGCATGCTCAAGCGCTGACTGGCCGGAACGTAGACGCGTGCGTAGAGCGGTCCGGCGAGCAGGCTGACAACAACGGCGCCAGCGGGTGGTTGATCGCCGAGTTTGAACGGCAACGCATCGATGCGGCCATCGCGCGGTGCGACGACATCGTAGCGAGCGCGTTCGAGCTTGAGTTGGTCGACAGCTGACTGCGCGCTGGCAAGCGCGGCCTCTGCCTGTTCGATATCCTCGATGCGCGTGCCGTTGAGTCGTTCGGCGAGTCGCGCGCGCGCGGCATTGAACTGCGCTCTTGCGTTGCTCAGTGAGGCGTCAGCCCGGTCGAGATCCGCCTGTGCGATCAGGCCGCGCTTGCGGATTTCGGCGAGTCGATCGCGTTCGCGTTTCGCGTTCGCCGTGCTTGCAGACGCGCCAGCAAGATCCGCACGGGCCGCATCGATCGTTTCGATGCGCGTGCCGTGGCGCAATTCGGCAAGCACCGATTCGGCACGGCGGACTTCGGCGCGGGTCTGCTCAATACGCGCATCGATGCGACGAGGATCCAGCGCAAGAATCGAATCACCCGCATGCACGGTGTCGCCTTCGGCAACGTCAATGCGCGTGATGCGCTCGGAGGCTTGCGCGGTTACCGCGACGCGCTCGCGCTCGAGGGTACCGAGCAGCCGCGATTCGTCGGAGGATTTGCAGCCAGCCAGCACGGAGACGAAGACGATGCCAAGGGCGATCAGGCGATTCATTTCGGTATCTCCAGGCCGCGTTCAAGCAGGGCCAATGCGTGATTGCCAATCGTATCGGCGGAAACATGATTCGCGTCGAGACGCTTGCGCCAGATCGATTGCGAGGCGAACGGAAACAGGGTCAGTGAGATCAGCGTGACCACAAGCAGATCGGGGGACAGATCGCGATTGAGCTTGCCATCGCGTTGCGCCTCTGCAAAACGATCGCGCAGTGGCATGATCAGGGCCAGGCCCATGCCGTCAATGATACGTTCGCGCAGCATGCCGCCTTCGCTGAGCACTTCACGAACCCACAACGGTGGAAACCAGGGTCGACTGGCGACCGCGCTGATGATCGCGCGGACGAAGCATTGCACCAGCTCGCGCAAATCGTCACCGGCGCCGGCCATTTGCACACCGACTTCGGCCACCGCCGGGCGCATGCGTTCGCTGACCAGGGCATCAAGCAGACTCTCTCGATTGCCGAAGTAGTAGTGCATCAAGGCGGGGGTGATTTTTGCGCGTCGCGCGATGGCCGACATCGAGGTTGCGGATATTCCTTGCTGTCCGAACAGCGCGGTGGCGATATCGAGAATCGCGGTACGTCGATCCGCGTCGGCTCGCTGTTTGAGCGGGCGACCCGGTTTGCGCGGGATCAAAGGTTTGGGCATGCGTCAGATATTAAATTGAGTGTCAATTAAATTCAAGAATTGGCGATTGCATCGGATTTTGTGAATCGGCACGCGCGTAGGGATTCGTCCTCCATTGCATGGCAAGAGTGTCCGATGACAGATCGAGCCAACATCAAAGCAGCAACGCGAGGAAAGCCAACAAAGGCCGCTCCCCTTTCAGTTTTTGTGGGTCGGCGCTGCGCGCTGACGCTCTTCTTCCATTGCATGGCAAGAGTGTCCGATGCCAGATCGAGCCAACAACAAATCAGCAACGCGAGGAAAGCCGACAAAGTCCGCACCCCTTTCAGTTTTTGCGGGTCGGCGCTGCGCGCTGACGCTCTTCCTCCATTGCATGGCAAGGGTGTCCGATGAAAGATCGAGCCACCAGCAAAGCAGCAACGCGATGAAAGCCATCGAAACCCCGCCACCAATCTGCGTTTGTGAATCAGCACGCGCGCAAGATTCACAAATGGTACAAGCCACTCTTTCGTGTCACTATTTCAGCGCCATTACGTGAAGCGAGCGCGGAGTGAAAGCAGTGAATTCAATCATCGGCGCCGCAGCGAAGACGCTGGTTATCGCGCATCGAGGCGCCAGTGCACTGCGGCCCGAACACACCCTCGCGGCCTATGCGAAAGCGATCGAGGACGGCGCCGATTTCATCGAACCCGATCTGGTCATGACCCGCGACGGCGTGCTGGTCGCGCGTCACGACGTCGAGCTGAGTCGATCGACCGATATAGCCGAGCGTGCGGATTTCGCACTGCGGCGAACGACGAAGCGGGTTGATGGTGACATCGTTGAAGGCTGGTTCTGCGTTGACTTCACCTTCGCCGAATTGCAGGTGCTGCGGGCGCGCGAGCCGATGCCTGAACTGCGTAGTCGCAATCACGATGGCTTGCACGGGATTCCGACCTTTGACGCGATCGTCGAACTCGCAGCCAATGAATCCCGTCGCCATAATCGCTTGATCGGAATCATCCCGGAAATAAAGAATTCCACATGGTTTCACGAGACTGGCCTTGATCCTGAGCAGACGCTCCTCGACGCGCTCGACCGGCATGCCTATCTGCGCGAAGCGCCGTTCGGAATCCAGTCGTTTGAAGTATCCAATCTCGAACGACTACGCGAGCGGATTGGTCATCAGCCGAACGTCCTTCTCGTGCAGTTGATCGGCGATTCCAACCAGTTGCCATTCGATCGTTTCGTTGTTGGGGACAACGAGCACACCTATGCAGCGATGCTGACGGCTCCGGGATTGCTCGCCGTT
>JBDSPX010000345.1:0-4447 GCA_039930065.1 Dokdonella sp. | reverse complement strand
GTGCGGCAATCACCTTGGTCGGTCGTGGCATGCGCGCGATGCTGCACAAGCTCTCGGCCGTGCTCGCCGAATTTGGCGCGCTCGATGTCCATCTGATTTCGCAATCCTCGAACAATCTCAATCTGACGTTTGTCATCGACGAGGCCCTCGTTGATTCGATGATCCCGCGATTGCATGCGTTGCTGATTCGCAGCGAAGTGATGCGCGTCGGCGACGCGAATGTATTTGGTCCGAGTTGGCGCGAACTCTCCGAAGAGGCGGCTTCGATTCGTCGTCCTGCGTGGTGGCGCAGCAAACGTGAGCTACTGCTGGCACTCGCCGCGGAATCAACGCCGCGCTATGTGTACAGCCTCGATCAAGTGCGTGCGCAGGCGAAAGGACTCGCCGCGCTCGACATGGTCGATCGCTGGCACTACGCGCTCAAGGCGAATCCGCATCCGCAAATCTTGCGTGCCCTGCATGCGCAAGGTTTTGCGTTTGAGTGCGTGTCGTGGAATGAGGTCGAAGCGGTGCGACGAACTCTGCCGGATTTGCCGCTGGAACGCATTCTCTTTACGCCGAATTTCGCACCGCGAGAGGAATATCGCGCGGCCCTTGCAGCCGGTGTTCGGCTCACCATCGATGCCCTGCATCCGATGGTCGAGTGGGGTTCTGATTTCGCCGGACATGAAATTTTCCTGCGCGTGGATCTCGGCGCCGGACGTGGTCATCACGACAAGGTGAAAACGGGTGGCGTGCAATCGAAATTTGGCGTGTCGCTCGACGAGATTGAGACCTTTCGCAACCACGCTCGGCAACACGGCGCACGCATTGTCGGTCTGCACGCGCATCTCGGTTCGGGCATCCTCGATGCGCAGCATTGGCGCAGTGTCTATGTCCAGCTCGCGAGTCTGGCCGAACAATTCAATCGCATCGACGTGCTTGATCTCGGCGGCGGACTCGGTGTGCCGTCGCGGCCTGACGATGTGCCCCTCGACCTCGTCGCGCTCGGCGAAGCCCTGGCTGAGGTCAAACGGGCTTATCCGCAGTTCCAGTTATGGATGGAGCCAGGCCGCTATCTGGTGGCCGAGGCCGGCGTGCTGCTCGCGCGCGTGACTCAGACCAAGCGTAAGGGCGACGTGCGTTACCTCGGCATCGATGCAGGCATGAACTCATTGATCCGTCCGGCGCTTTACGAGGCCTGGCATGAAATCGTCAACCTGAGCCGGCTTGATGCACCCGCCGGCGATCTGGTCCAGGTGGTCGGGCCAATATGTGAAACCGGTGACATGCTTGGCAACAATCGCAACCTGCCGACAAGTGAGGAGGGTGACGTTATCCTGATTGCCGAAGCGGGCGCCTACGGCGCGGTGATGGCTTCGCGCTATAACCTGCGAGAACCGGCCGACGAGGTGTGCTTGTGAGTTTGTCTGATCCGCGCAACGCAAAAACCTTTCGCTTCATTCGTCGCGAGTATGCGGACGGCGAGGTGCGGCTGGTCTATGCGTTTGATGATGGTCCGGAGCTGATCGAAAGCATCGGCTTTCCGAGTGCACCTGCGCTGCTGCCTGATCGGCAGGCGTCGTTTGAAGCGGCACTTGATCTGCTGCACCTGATCGCCGGCGTTAGTTATTACAAGGCCGGTGTGCCTGACGAGATTCGTGTCGAGAGCACGTCACTTGATTCAGAGACGGTGGCTTTTCTCGATGCCTTGTATTTGCATGGGCTTGGTGAATTCGGCTACCAGAACAAGATTGATTTGCGCGGGAAGATTCGTTTTCCCTCCCGTCATCCGGGCGAAGGTCGGGATCCAGCGCCTCTATTGGCAGGTCTGCCGCAAAGCACCCTTGTCCCCATCGGCGGTGGCAAGGACTCACTGGTCAGCGTCGAGATTCTCAAGCGTGCCGGCGAAAATGCTACAGCTGTCTGGATCGGCACGTCAGGCTTGATCGATTCCTGCGCACAGCGCACCGGTTTGCCGATGCTCAATATCTCGCGATCCATCTCGCCGGTACTATTCGAATACAACCGCGCCGGTGCACTGAATGGTCATATCCCGGTCACCGCGATCAACTCGGCAATCCTGGTCGTTGCGGCGATTCTTTACGGTCACGATGCGATTGCGTTTTCGAATGAACGTTCGGCATCGAGCGCGACGCTCGAATACGACGGCGTCGAGATCAATCACCAGTGGAGCAAAGGCTGGGCGTTCGAGCTTGGCTTCCGCGATCTCGTGCATGCACGCGTTGCCACCGATCTGAACTACTACTCGCTGCTGCGGCCGTTGTCCGAGCTTGCGGTGGCGTCGCGCTTTGCCCGCTGCAATCGCTATGACGACGTATTTTCAAGCTGCAATCGCAACTTCCGCATCCTTGGGCCCAAGCCCTCGGATCGCTGGTGTGGTCAGTGTCCTAAATGTCATTTTGTCTTCCTCGCGTTGGCACCATTCATGCCGAAGCCGCGTCTGCTCGGTATTTTCGGCCGCAACTTGCTCGATGATCCGACACAGACGACCGGGTTCGATGCACTGATCGAATATCAGGATCACAAGCCCTTCGAGTGCGTGGGCGAGGGCAGGGAATCGCGTGCGGCGATGGCGGAACTCGCGCGTCGCGCCGAGTGGCGAGAGGACGCGATTGTCGAACGTTTTGCTCATGAGATCCTGCCGCAGCTCGATGCATCCGAACTGTCGATCGACGCTTTGCTGCAAATGCACGGTGAACATCGGATTCCGGTGCATCTGACAAGCCAGATCGAGAACGCGGACTAGCCGATGCGGATTGCCGATCTTTCCAATCTGCGCGTTGCGATCTGGGGACTGGGCCGCGAGGGTCACGCCGCGCACACGGCATTGCGTCAGCGACTTCCCGATCTTGCACTGACTATTTTCTGTAGCGAAGTCGAAGCGCATTTCATGGCCACTGATCACGCAGGCGACCGCTT
The DNA here is from genome assembly GCA_039930065.1 of Dokdonella sp. GTDB lineage: Bacteria > Pseudomonadota > Gammaproteobacteria > Xanthomonadales > Rhodanobacteraceae > Dokdonella. The sequence continues at coordinate 1,525 of JBDSPX010000345.1, read as the reverse complement.
CGTCACGAGCGCGCCGACGGCGGGCGATCTCTCGGCCTTTGATGTGGTTATCAAGTCTCCGGGTATCAGCAGCTATCGACCGGAATTGCTCGAAGCGCGGCGCAACGGCGCGCGCTTCACGTCGGCGACCGCGCTGTGGTTCGCCGAACACCCGAACTCTCGTGTGATCGCGGTCACAGGTACCAAGGGCAAGAGCACGACGAGCGCCTTGATCGCACATCTGCTGCGCGGACTCGGTATTCGCACGGCATTGGCAGGCAACATCGGCATGCCGTTGCTGGAACTGCTGGATCCCGCTATTGAACCGCAATGGTGGGTGGTCGAATTATCGAGCTTCCAGACGCGCGATGCGGATCATCTCGAGCTCGCCGTTGTCACCAACATTGAGGAAGAACATCTCGATTGGCATGGCAATCGTGATCGCTATGTCGAGGACAAGCTTTCGCTGACATCGAGTGCCCGCATGTTGTTGGTCAATGGTACTCAGACCGAGCTGGTGCAACGAACGGCGGCGCACGACCATCGATTGACCTATGGCATGCCGGCTGGATGGCACATCGACGCTGCGTCGATTCTGCGTGGAGAGCAGATTGTCTTTGATCGTTCGCGCATGCCGTTGGCGGGAACGCACAACGCCTTGAATGCGGCTGCCGCCCTGGCAGCGATCGAAGCGATTGGCGAAAATGCGATTGCTGCGGCTGAGCATCTCGCAAGCTTCAAGGCGCTTCCCCATCGATTGCAGAAACTCGGTATTCGTGACGGCATCACCTGGATCGATGACAGCATCGCGACCACGCCCCAAGCAGTGATCGAAGCGCTGCGCAGTCACCGTGGAGGTGACATCTGCGTGATCATCGGCGGCCATGATCGTGGCCTCGATTGGCGACCCTTCGTCGACCATGTTCGCGCACATCCACCGCTAGCCATCATTGCCAATGGTGCCAATGGGCAACGCATTGACACGATGCTTCGAGAGAACCGCGGCGACTATCAATTGCATCTTGTGGCGAAACTCGCGGACGCGATTGCGGCTGCACGCGAGGTCACGGCTCCGGGTGACACAATTCTTCTATCGCCGGGCGCGCCGAGCTTCGACCAGTTCCACGACTATGCCGAGCGCGGCCGCTACTTTGCCGAGCTGGCCGGATTCGATGCCGATGCAATCGGCCAGATCGAAGGGCTTGGCATCGCCTAGAATCTGCACCTGGTGTGGCCGTTGCTCGCGGAATTCAGCGCTCTCGCGGAGGTTGTCGAGTCTGCGCGGAAGTGCTTAACATGCCTCATGTTGACGCCCGTCGTTCCTGCGCAGGCAGGAACCCAGTGCCTGTGCTTTTCTCTGACGGTCAACGCGTGCCTTTGAACACCCCGGTTCTTGGAAATCAGTATTGAAAAGTCTATTTCCCGCCGATAAGTTCCGCCATCCACGAAAACCTCCAAAGGTTTCCTCATCGCAACAAATGCCGGGTTCCTATGACTCTGGGTGTGTCGATAAGGCACTGGGTCCCTGCCTGCGCAGGGACGACGA
>JBDSPX010000344.1:0-4542 GCA_039930065.1 Dokdonella sp. | reverse complement strand
GAAAAACTGTTCGGTGGCCAAAACAGCGTCGGCCACAAGGTCAGGATGGATGACAACGACTATACTATTGTAGGAGTTCTGGATAACTGGAAGCTGCGTTCTCGCTATTACGATCTGACCAATGGCGCGTTCGCCGATCCCGACGAATTCTTCATGCCGTTCACCACTGCGGTCGATCTCAAGCAGCGCTCTTCGGGCAACAACAGTTGCTGGAAGTCGCCGGGCGATGGTTGGGATGCGTTCCTCGATTCCGATTGTGTCTGGATCCAGATGTGGGTGGAGCTCGATTCACCGGCACGCCTGGCCGAGTACAAGGCGTTTCTCGACAGTTATGTGAACGAGCAGAAGAAGCTCGGCCGCTTCCCCCGACCGCTCAACAACCGTCTGCTTGATGTCAATGAATGGATGGTTGATCAGGAGGTGGTTTCGCGCGATGTGCAGGTTCAAACCGGTCTCGCGTTTGCCTTTCTCGTGGTCTGCCTCGTCAATACGGTCGGCTTGCTGCTGGCCAAGTTCACACGCAAATCTGGCGAGATCGGATTGCGGCGTGCGCTCGGTGCCAGTCGCCGTGAAGTGTTCACCCAGTTCCTGATCGAGTCGGGTGTGGTGGGCTTGAGCGGTGGCTTGCTCGGTCTTGCACTGACCGGACTCGGCTTGCTCGCCGTCCGCGCGCTCTACTCTCAGTACAAGACCGTCGCTCATCTCGATTGGACCATGGTCGGTGTGACGATCGCACTCGCCATCGCTTCAGCGGTGCTGGCTGGTTTGTATCCGACCTGGCGTGCCTGCCGCGTACAGCCTGCTGCGCAGTTGAAGATCTGAGTAGCCGGGAATCGAAATTCGAGATTAGGGATTCGTAAAAGCAGCAGCAAGAAATCTCGATTGAAAGTGGCGTGGTCGAATCCCGAATCCCGAATCCCGAATCTCGAATCTCGAATCTCAAATCTCAAATCCCTTCTCTACACCCCATTCCCGGACAAAAAGCCATGGAAATCCGTCCCATCCTTTCCGCCCTGATGCGAAGCAAGATCTCGATGATCCTGATCGGCGTGCAGGTTGCGCTGACCCTGGCGATCGTCTGCAACGCACTTTTCATCATAGGTCAGCGCCTCGAGCACATGGCCCGACCCAGCGGGATGAATGAGCTCGATACGTTCTACGTCAGCAGTTCGGGCTTCGGTCAGGGCTTCGACGCGCAAGCGACGATTCGCGAGGATCTCGCCATTCTTCGACAGATTCCCGGCGTTGCTTCGGCGACAACGACGAACACGGTGCCGATGAGTGACGGCGGCTGGAGCTCGGGTCTCAGTTTGCAGCCGCATCAAAAATCTTCGACTGCGGATACCGCCATCTACATCGTCGACGACAAGGGACTCAACACCTTTGGGGCGACGTTGATTGCCGGTCGGGATTTCAAGCCGGAGGAAGTTACCGACGTCAAATTTGGCGATACGCTGCGGCCCAGTGTCATCATCGTTACCAAAGCCGTCGCTGAAAAAATGTTTCCCGACGGAGATGCATTGGGGAAATCGGTCTATCTCAACGAAGATCCGCCGACCAGCACGATTGTCGGTATCGTTGAGCGCACCCAGCAACCCTGGGTCGGCAACGATTCGATCGAGAACTCGACCTTTGTTCCGGCCTACATGCCGTACGGTAATTCAACGCGCTATCTGATCCGTGCGGAGCCCGGCCGTCGTGATGACGTGATGAAGGCCGCCGAGCAGAAACTCGCCGATTCAAATACCAGCCGCATCATCGGCAAGGTGCGCACGATCGAAGAGACGCGCAAGGAGGCTTATTCAGGCGATCGTGCCATGGCCATTATTCTGGGTGCCGTGATTTTTTCCCTGCTCGCAATCACCGCACTAGGCATTGTCGGCATGGCCAGCTTCTGGGTTGCCCAGCGTACCCGTCAGATCGGTACGCGGCGCGCGCTGGGTGCATCGCGTACCGACATCCTGCGCTACTTCCAGACCGAGAATTTCATCATCACGACGCTCGGATTGGTCGTTGGTGGCGTGCTCGCCTATGCGATGAGTTTGTGGATGATGCAGGCCTATCAGTCACCGCGACTGCCCTGGTACTACGTGCCGATCGGCTTCATCTGCCTGTGGGCGCTCGGCCAACTCGCCGTACTCGGCCCCGCGATGCGTGCATCACGCGTGTCGCCGGCCGTGGCGACGCGGAGTGTGTGAGGGGCCGGGAATGGAGAATGGGGAATAGGGAATCGTCAAAGCGAAGAGCGCATCGCTTTTGCTTCAAACCGACTCTCCATTCTCCATTCTCCATTCCCCATTCCCGTTTCCCGTTTCCCGTAAAATGTAACCCTTTCGCGCATGGCTGCATCCAATCAGCTATGCGTCGAAGCCCAACCCAGAATCAAATCATGCGCACCGTATTGGTGATCGACGACAACCCGGCAGTCGGAACGGCACTTGATGTGCTGCTCGGCTTGCATGACATCCGTGCTGTGGTGGCAACATCACCCGAGCAGGGCCTTGATCTGCTTGCGCGAGAAACGATCGATCTCGTCGTGCAGGACATGAATTTCAGTGCGGATACGACCTCGGGTGAGGAGGGCATCGAGCTGTTTCGTGCAATCCGCGATGGGCATCCTGATCTGCCGATCATCCTGCTAACCGCATGGACACGCTTGGAGACGGCGGTCGAGTTGGTCAAGGCCGGTGCCAGCGACTATCTGGCCAAGCCGTGGGATGACAACAAGCTGCTGGCGACCGTCGAGAATTTACTCGAGTTATCGGAAGCCACGCGCGAGGTTTCGCGCTTTCGTGGCGAACGTCGCCAGCGACGCCGTCAACTCGATGAACGGTATGATCTTCGCGGTATCATTTTTGCGTCCAGCGGCATGGAGCGCGTGGTCGAACTCGCTTGTCAGGTTGCGCGCGCCGACGTACCGGTGCTGATCACCGGTCCGAATGGTGCCGGCAAGGAGCGTATCGCTGAAATCGTGCAGTCCAATTCGGCACGCGCCGATCGTGCCTTCATCACGGTCAATTGCGGTGCGCTGCCGTCCGAGTTGATCGAAGCGGAATTGTTTGGCGCGGATCCCGGCGCTTATACCGGTGCGCCGAATCGTGCACGCGAAGGACGCTTCGAGGCGGCCGATGGCGGCACCTTGTTCCTCGACGAGATTGGTAATTTGCCGCTGGCCGGGCAGATGAAATTGTTGCGCATTCTTGAAACCGGACAATTCGAGCGATTGGGATCGAGCAAGACGCGCAAGGTTTCGGTGCGCGTGATCAGCGCGACCAATGCCGACCTTCCCGCGCTGATTCGCGAGGGCCAGTTTCGCGAAGATCTCTTCTACCGCCTCAACGTGATCGAGTTGCGTTTGCCGCCATTGGCCGAGCGCAGTGATGATATTGCCCCGCTTGCCGACTATTTTCTGCAGGGCAGGGCAGCGCTCGATGGTGGCGCGCGTTCGGCGCTGGCCGCGCAAGCATGGCCTGGCAATGTGCGCGAACTGAAGAATGCAATCGACCGCGCCAGCCTCCTGTGCAGCAATGGCATCATCACCGCACGAGATCTTGCGTTGGGACCCGCGCGAAGCTCCGCTAGTCGCTCGTCACCGGATGTCGAGCCCGACAAGGGCATGATCGAAGCGGCCCTGCTGCGCGCCCGAGGTGTGATCAGCCAGGCCGCCTCGGATTTGGGGTTGTCGAGACAGGCGCTGTATCGGCGCATGGAAAAGATGGGAATTGAAACCTGATCCAGGTGGTCTCACGAACCCGCAGGAAACAAAAGGCTGAAGGAAAAGCGTCAGCGCGCAGCGCCGACCCACAGGAGCTGGGGGCGGAGGAGAAGCGTCAGCGCACAGCGCAGACCGGCAGGAGCGCGGACCATGCAAAAACGCCTGCGACATGCGCAGGCGTTTTTCTATGCGAATGAACCGGCTGCCTATTCGAGATCGAGGAAGCTGCGCAATTGTTCCGAACGGCTCGGATGACGCAGCTTGCGCAGGGCCTTCGCTTCGATCTGGCGAATGCGCTCGCGGGTAACCTTGAACTGCCGGCCGACTTCCTCGAGCGTCCGGCTGTAGCCATCGACGAGTCCGAAGCGTTGCTCCAACACCTGCCGCTCGCGCTCCGTGAGCGTCTCGAGCACGTCCTTGATCTTCTCCTTGAGGAGCACGATCGCGGTCATGTCCGACGGATTCTCGGCGCCCTTGTCCTCGATGAAATCGCCGAAGCTCGTGTCGTCGCTTTCACCGACGGGCGATTGCAGCGAGATCGGCTGTTGCGCCATCTTGAGCACCGCGCGAACGCGCTCGACGGGGAGCTGGATTTCGTCGGCAACTTCCTCCGGCGTGGGCTCGCGGCCGTAATCCTGCACAAGCTGCTTTTGCACGCGCATCAGCTTGTTGATCGTCTCGATCATATGCACCGGGATGCGGATCGTGCGCGCCTGGTCGGCGATCGAGCGCGTGATCGCCTGCCGAATCCACCACGTCGCGTAGGTCGAGAATTTGTAGCCGCGGCGATACTCGAATTTTTCGACTGCCTTCATTAGGCCCATGTT
>JBDSPX010000343.1:0-4331 GCA_039930065.1 Dokdonella sp. | reverse complement strand
CAATTTCGCAACGCGACAACCAATATCAGCGATGCACATTCATCCGCGCCGCGCGGCCTCAATCGCTGCAATATCAATCTTTCCCATTTCCATCATCGCACTGAAGGCGCGCTTCGCCGCCGCTTGATCGGGGTCGGTAATCGCCGCCATCAACACGCGCGGCGTGATCTGCCACGACAATCCCCATCGATCCTTGCACCAGCCGCATGAGCTCTCCTGCCCGCCGTTGCCAACAATCGCATTCCACAAGCGATCCGTTTCAACCTGATCGTCAGTCGCCACCTGAAACGAGAATGCTTCACAGTGTTTCATCGCCGGCCCGCCGTTCAAACCCAGACAAGGTATGCCTATCACGGTGAATTCGACGGTCAGCACATTGCCCTGCTTGCCCGCCGGATAGTCACCCGGCGCGCGATGCACAGCAATCACTTCGCTATCGGGAAACGTCGCAGCGTAGAACGTCGCAGCATCCAGCGCAGCGCCGTCAAACCAGAGACAAAGTTTATTTGTATTGGACATCTCGACTCTCCTCGATCAAGTGTCTTGTCGTACGAACAAGCGTGAGGTCGGCGGTCGAGTACATATTGCATCAAAAGCGTGTGGCGCCTAATTGTGTTCGTGCCGATGGTGAAGGTCAGGGTAGTGGGGATGCGAATGGATCATGGGTTCGTGCGTGTGCGGATGTGAATGGGGCTCGCCGCCGTCCCACTCGAAATCATGTGCATGCTGGTGGTGGTCGTCATGTGTGTGCAGATGCTCATGGTCGAGCGCTTCATGTTCGTGCTCGTGCACATGCTGCTCACTGACATGCAGCCATACGCCGAAGGCCATCAATCCACCGGCGATCCAGAAGCTCAGTGCCGGTGTTTCGCTCAACAGCAGCAGTGACAACGCCGCGCCGACAAAGGGTGCGGTGGAAAAATAGGCTCCAGTGCGCGCTGCACCCAGATGACGCAAAGCCAGAACAAAGGCCACCAAGCTGACACCGTAGCCGATCAGCCCGATGGTTCCGGCCGAAAATACGTGCGGCAGGTCCGGAAAATGCTGCCCGAGGATCAGCGCGATGGCGATGTTGATGGTGCCGGCAACGCCCCCCTTGATCGCGGCGATCTGAACGGGATCACCGCCCGACACCACGCGAGTGAGGTTGTTGTCGATGGCCCAGCACGCGCATGCACCGGCAATGGCTAATGCGCCCCAAGGCAACCCTGCCGATGGCGCTTGGGACAATGAAAGAATCACGCCGCCGGCAACAATGGCGAGCATGCCAAGGAAGATGCGGATATCGACATTTTCCCGAAACACGATCCACGCAATCAGGGCGGTCAGGACACTCTCGGTATTGAGCAGCAAGGATGCGGTTGATGCAGGGGTATGAGCCAATCCGAGCATCAACAACACCGGACCCAGTATGCCGCCGAACAACACGGCACCGGCGAGCCAAGGAAGGTCGCGACGCTGCAAAGCGGCCTCTGAACGCGCTCCACGGGGACGCAATTGCCGCAATAGTAGCCACGTGCCAAGTCCGAGGCCGGATCCTGCGTATAGGAGTCCGGCCAACAGGATCGGCGAGATATCGGCGACCAGCAACTTGGCCAACGGGGTGCTCGCGCCAAAGAACACGGCAGCAAGCAAAGCGGGGCCAATCCCCGGTATCTGTTTCAACCAATTTGTCATGCGCGCAATGATGCAGGATTTTCAGACGGCCGCCAGAAGGAGATCCGGAACTACGCGGCCCGATGTCCGTTGTTGGCCGGGAATGTGCCCGTCTTCGCCAACAGGAACAGTACTTTTCGGACAAATATCCTGAGCTGGTACTCGTGGCTACCAAGCCAAGTCATCAGGCACCTTGAACTGCGCGTAATACGCATCGTCTTCCGAGCTTGCGACGGCGGGCCCGACGTCAGCGTGGTTGCCATGGTCGAGGACGATCATGCTGGGGTCGCGTTCGCGCACCTTGTCGCCCGCGGTACGTGGCAGCAATTCGTAACGGTCTCCCAGTCGGGCTATCACGAGTGCGCCCGAGGACAGCATTTTGCGTAGCTCATCGTTGACGAGCAGCGTGCGGATGGCACCGTCGGCGGTAAAGCGATACTCGATCTCTCCCTCGCGTGGGACTTTCTTGTCGTTGATGATCTGCCGCGCTTGGGCTGCGAGTTCTGTGATACGCGCCTTGGCTTTTTGCTCGGCGGCCAACGCGCGATCGCGTTCGGCCTTTTCAACGCGCGATCGCTCCGCTTCGCGCTGGATCTCGCTTAGTTGCGCCGGGCCTTTTCCATGTCGGGCCTTGTTCTGCTCGCGCGCTACTTCGGCCACCTTGGATTTTTTGACCAGGCCCGCCTTGAGCAGTTGTTCCTGGAGCGGATTCGCCTTCGCCATGTCTTCGGTTTCGCAATAAGGATTTCCGGCCCATCATACCCGTCGAACTCTCTGTGCTCTCCACGATGGAATCATTCAAGTACCTCACGGGTTATCCGCCGCATGTGCTGGAGCGGGTGCGCGCGTTGATCGAACAGGATCGATTGGGCAGCGTACTGAGCGACAAATACGGGCAAATGCACGCGGTGCGAAACGACGGTCAGTTGTACGACTACGTCCAAGCACTGAAGGAGCGCCACCTGCGCAAGTCGGTGCCGCTCGGCAAGGTGATTTACGACAGCAAGTTGCAGGTCATGAAACACGCGCTCGGCACCCATACGAGCATCTCGCGCGTGCATGGCGGCAAGCTCAAAGCGAGTCGTGAGATCCGTATTGCCAGTGTGTTCCGCGACGCACCGGCCGAGTTTCTCAAGATGATCGTCGTGCATGAGCTGGCGCACTTGAAGGAAGCCGAGCACGACAAATCCTTCTATCGTCTGTGCACGCACATGGAACCGGACTATCACGCGCTGGAGTTTGATTTGCGTCTCTATCTAACCCATCTGGATGCGACTCAGCGCCAAGATTGAGCCAGGCAGGTGTATACGCCTCGAAATCGACAGATCTGATCCATCGGATTGCCCGTTTGAGACAGCAACATGAATCCCCCTGTGATGTCGCCAGCGGACGTGCCGCTGAGTTCGACCGCCATGCCGAGGATTTCCCATGTCGTTTCTCAAACCCGCGTTGTTGCCTATACGGCTCTGTGATTTCCCGATGCAAAACATATCCGAATTGGCCGCCGACGAAGAGCTGATGGCGATACTCAAGACAACGGCCCTGGTCGAATCGCGCGCCGACCGCTATGCGGAATATCTGCATGCGGTCTTTCGAGATCGCGACGGTCGCTGGCGCGAAGCGATTGAACAATGGAACGCCGAAGAACGACGGCATGGCGAGTTGCTGCGAAAGTTGGTGGTCGCCGCTGATCCCGGTTTTGACTTCGACGCGGCTATGCACGTCTACGAGGCCAAGGTTTCCTACCACGCCTGCGACGGAAAATCGGTACGCGGTTCCATCGCTGGCGAGCTGGTGGCGCGCTGCGTGGTTGAAGCCTTGGCCAGCACGTTCTATCGAGCGCTTAACGAAAGTCATGCGACCACGAATCCATCAGCCGCGACCGCGGCACTGGCCGCCTTGGCGCGCGATGAAGCGCGCCATTACGGCATGTTTGTCGCGATGCTTCGCGAAGAGCAGAAGTCCCCGAACGCACTGGGACGCTGGAAGCGTTGCTGGACCGGTCTGCGCCGGATGACGGAGTTGGGTGATCAACAAATCATCGGCGCCTATGTTGCCGTCCATGCCGAAACGATAAATCTTGAGCCGAAATGGATGGCGTCACGGCGCTACGCCGCAGCGCTCTATCCGCGTTACCGAACGGCCCATCTTCTGTTCGCCTCGCGCTTGATCTGTCCGGTGCTGTTTGGTCGCAGTGATTCACTGACGATCACGCTGTTCGCGATTGCGTTACGCAGCGGTGTCTGGATCAAAGGAGTGTCCGCACGCACTCAGTTGTGGGTGATGTCACGCTGGATGTCGGCGGCCAGCCGCGCAAAGTCACCCGCGTTTGAATCGACGGGCTCAAGATCGCCGACGGCTACTCCTTCTATGTAAGGGGCGCGACATCAGCATTTGAAGGTCGCGTGCCGGAACGTGTTGCCCTACTATCGAGCAATGACGACGCTTCGCACCACATTGGCGCAAACCGAGCATGATCCTGCGGAGATTCTGGCCCAGTGCGTCACCGCGATGGCCGCGCTTGATCGGAGTCTGCATTTCAGCTGGTTGAATCCCGCGTTGGCTGAGTTGCTTGGGGCTGGGGTGCTGCGCTGGCAGGGGGCTTCACTGGAGATCATCGAGCCGGGCGGCTCGGGCATAGTCGACGCGGCCAGACGGGCAATGGTCGATCAGCA
>JBDSPX010000342.1:0-9591 GCA_039930065.1 Dokdonella sp. | reverse complement strand
GCTCGTCGACTACCGGGAATCAACGGGACGCGAAGGATACCCGTCGCGCCTCACCGGGTAAAGCTCAAGATTCAGGGCCAGCGCTCGGCTGGTCGTCTTCCGGGCTTTGCTCGCGTTTGATGCGCTGGTAGATCTCTTCACGATGGACTGATACATCTTTCGGTGCATTGATACCAATGCGGACCTGGTTACCTTTCACGCCGAGCACGGTAACCGTCACCTCGTCGCCAATCATCAGGGTTTCCCCGACACGGCGGGTCAAAATCAACATAGCGTCTGCTCCTTAGATACTCTCTCGTCTATCCGGTCTGGCTTCCAGTCACGTACTTTCTCTTGCACGCATCCTGGTGTCAGGTCCGGGGACCAAGTTCAGCCTCCCTAGCTGAGCTCGCGGCCCGTTCCCCCCCAGTTCGCAGCCTTCATCCTGCAGACGATTCCATTGCTTGAAACTCAAGCACTGATGCGTCTACAGGACCCGGCGATACTAAGCGATGCCGTCGGTTTTGCGCAATGGAACATTCGTCTAATGAGGACGTCGATTCTCAGGACAGGACAATCAGACAACGATTGAAACCGAGCGGTTCCTGCGCCATCGATCATCCAAGACGCCCGGCAATCCATTGTGGCAACTCCGTCAACATCGAAGCCAGCGCAGGCGTGTCATTGCCACCACCCTGTGCCATGTCGGGTCGACCGCCACCCTTGCCTCCGATCGCTGCGGCAACGTGGGCGACGACGTCACCCGCCTTGATGCGGCCAAGCGCGGACCCGCCGACTGCACCGACGAGGGATATCTTTCCATCCGCACCTGCGGCTAGCAGAATGACGCAATCGCCGAGTTTGGGTTTGAGTGCATCGACGCTATCGCGCAGGGCTTTCGCGTCGAGACCATCCACGCGCACTGCCAACACCTTGATACCGCCGACTTCGACCGCTTGTGCGCCGAGATCCGAAGTCGCCGCAAGCGCTGCCTTGACCTTGAAGGTCTCAAGTTCGCGCTCGAGTTTTTTCTGTCGATCAAGCAACTGACGCAGCTTGTCGATGACCTCATTGCCCTGGGCCGAGAGCAGATGGCCGATCTCGCCCAAGCGCGATTCTTCCTCAACCACGTGCGCCGTTGCTGCGGCACCCGTAATCGCTTCGATGCGGCGGATGCCTGACGCGACGCCGCCTTCGCTGAGGATCTTGAAAAGACCGATATCGCCTGTGCGCGTGACATGCGTACCGCCGCACAGCTCGGTCGAGAAATCGCCCATGCGCAGCACACGCACCTCGTCGCCGTACTTCTCACCGAACAAGGCCATCGCGCCAAACTCGATCGCGTCGTCGTAGGCCATGTTACGGATTTCGGCTTCGGCGTTCGCCCGGATCTGGTCATTGACGCGATCCTCGATACGACGCAATTCCTCGGCAGAAACAGGCTGAAAATGCGAGAAATCGAATCGCAGGCGATCCGGCGCAACCAGCGATCCCTTTTGCGTGACGTGTTCTCCGAGCGCCTCGCGCAACGCCGCATGCAGGAGATGCGTGGCCGAATGATTCAAGACAATCGATGTTCGCCGAGTTGTATCGACGTTTGCCTTGACCTCACTTCCAGCGGCTAGCGGTGATGATCCTTGCCAACGACCGACGTGACCGTGGAACGCGCCGCCGAGCTTGATCGTGTCGCTGACGATAAATTTCCCGCCGGCGCATTCGAGCACACCCGCATCACCGACTTGGCCACCGGATTCAGCATAGAACGGCGTGCGGTCGAGGATGACAATCCCCTCCTCGCCATCCCCCAGCGCTTCCAGGCGGCGACCAGAACGCACCATCGCGAGAACACGACCGCCGCTTTCCTCAACCGCGTCGTAGCCCGAAAAAACGGTCGGCGACAGCGAACTCGCCATCTCGGCCGGCAACTGGCCCTTGGATTCGAAATTGCTGGCCGCACGCGCACGCTCGCGCTGCTCGTTCATGGCCTTGTCGAAGCCTGGCATGTCGATGCTCAGACCGCGCTCACGGGCAATGTCCGCGGTCAGATCTACCGGGAAGCCGTAGGTGTCATACAAACGGAACGCGTCAACGCCTGGAATGATCGAACCCGATTTGCCGGCGACGTCTTCGAAAACTTTCATGCCCTGTTCGAGGGTCTCGCCAAAACGGTCCTCCTCGGCTTTCAATGCGCGCTCGATAAAATCACGTTTTGCCGAAAGATCGGGATAGGCGTTGCCCATTTCGGCATCGAGCGGCTCGACCATCTTCCAGAAAAAATCGCCACGCACACCAAGCATCCAGCCATGACGCAGGGCACGACGAATGATTCGTCGCAACACATAACCCCTGCCCTCGTTCGATGGCAGCACGCCATCGACGATCAGGAACGAACACGCGCGGATGTGATCGGCGATCACACGCAGCGATTTGTTCTCAAGATCGGCCGTGCTGGTCAGTTGCGACGCAACCTTGATCAGATGCTGGAACAGATCGATTTCGTAGTTGCTGTGGACGTGTTGCAGGATGGCGGCAAGTCGCTCAAGGCCCATGCCGGTATCGACGCAGGGTGCTGGCAAGGGCGACAACACGCCATCGTCCGCACGGTCGAATTGCATGAAGACGAGATTCCAGATCTCGATATAGCGATCACCATCCTCATCGGGTGATCCGGGCGGACCACCGGGAATATGCGCGCCGTGATCGTAGAAGATTTCGGTGCACGGTCCACAGGGGCCGGTCTCGGCCATCTGCCAGAAATTGTCCGAGGCGAACGGCGCACCCTTGTTGTCGCCGATGCGCACGATGCGCTCGGGCGGAATGCCGACTTCATCCTTCCAGATCGCATAAGCCTCGTCATCGGTCTTATACACCGTGACGAGCAAACGATCCTTCGGCAGCTTCCAGACACCCGTCAGCAATTCCCAAGCCCAGAGAATCGCATCGCGCTTGAAATAGTCGCCGAACGACCAGTTGCCGAGCATCTCGAAAAAGGTGTGATGGCGCGCGGTGTAGCCGACCTGGTCGAGATCGTTGTGCTTGCCGCCGGCGCGCAGGCAGCGCTGGACATCGACCACGCGCTGGCTGGGCGGCTTCTCGCTGCCGAGAAACGCGTTCTTGAATGGCACCATGCCTGAGTTCGTGAACATCAGGGTCGGATCGCTGGACGGCACGAGGGATGCCGAAGGCACCACGGTGTGGCCCTTGGAGCGAAAAAATTCGAGGAAGTCGGAACGGATGTCGGCGCTGGTTTTCATCGATCGGTTCAATCCGGAGTGCGGACACGCCGATGAACGTCCAAGCGGAGTTCTCAATCGAACTCGTCACCGGGATCGCCGATGTCGGCGCGTGTGAGAACGCTTACTGTGGCGGCATCGAAGCCACGGCGCAAGAGAAAGGCCGCACGTCGGCCACGCTCTTTGACATCGGCCGCTGGCTTGCGGCCGTAGTGACGCTGCAACTGGCGACCGGCGAGATCACGCCAATCGCAATCCAGACCCTTGATCGCCGCGGCGATTTCGGCATCGGTGACGCCATGCGATTTGAGTTCCGCGAAAATACGACGCGGCCCATAGCCATTGGCCGCACGTGAGCGTGCCAGCAACTCGGCAAAGCGTTCGTCGCTCTGATATTTCTGTTGTTTGAGGGCGTGAATTGCCTGACTGGATTCATCATCCGCGAATCCACTGCGGTCCAGCTTGGTTTTGAGCTCGCGTTGGGATTGTTCTCGACGCACAAGCAAACCCAGCGCCTTGTTGTAGGCGCTGGGTTTGTCTTTCGACGCTTTTTTTGGCTTGTCGTCGCTCACAAGAAATCTTGCTTGCTCAATGCGTTGCGAGACATTGTCAATGGAGTTTCGCAGACAAATTCACTACGAATAGCTAGCGAACGAATGCCCTCGACGCGACGCGCCAAGGGCTGTTTTCGTCAGGCCTCTTCAGCCTCTTCCTCAACCGCACGCGCGGGCGAACTGCCGGGTTTGACCAGCAACTTTTCGCGCAAGGCCACATCAATCTCGTTGGCCATGTCCTTGTGCTCCTTGAGGTACAGACGCACGTTGTCCTTGCCCTGGCCGATGCGGTCACCCTTGTAGCTGTACCAGGCGCCGGATTTCTCGACGAGGTTGTGCAGTACACCGAGTTCGATCAACTCGCCTTCGCGCGACGTGCCTTCTCCATAGAGAATCTCGAATTCAGTCTGACGGAACGGCGGTGCGACCTTGTTCTTGACCACTTTCACTCGGGTTTCCGAGCCGATCACTTCGTCACCGCGCTTGACCGCGCCGATGCGGCGGATATCGAGTCGCACCGATGCGTAGAACTTCAGCGCGTTGCCGCCCGTGGTGGTTTCCGGGCTGCCAAACATGACGCCAATCTTCATGCGAATCTGGTTGATGAATATGACCAAACATCCTGATTTCTTTATGTTTGCTGTCAGCTTGCGCAGAGCCTGACTCATCAATCGTGCTTGCAGGCCGACATGCGTATCACCCATCTCGCCCTCGATTTCGGCCTTCGGCGTCAGCGCTGCGACTGAGTCGATAACCACTACATCAACCGCATTTGAGCGCACCAGCATGTCGGCAATTTCGAGCGCCTGCTCGCCAGTATCGGGCTGCGAAACGAGCAGATTGTCGACGTCGACACCGAGCTTTTCGGCATAGGTCGGATCGAGCGCATGCTCTGCGTCAACAAAGGCCGCGGTGCCACCGGCCTTCTGACAAGCGGCGATCACCTGCAAGGTCAACGTGGTCTTGCCCGATGATTCCGGACCATAAATCTCGACAACGCGCCCCTTCGGCAGCCCGCCAATGCCAAGTGCGATATCGAGACCGAGCGAACCGGTCGAGATCGTCGGGATCGCTTCATTGACGCGATCACCCATACGCATCACTGCGCCTTTGCCGAACTGCTTTTCGATCTGGCTCAGTGCGGAGGTGAGCGCCTTGCGCTTGTTGTCATCCATCGGGATTTCCTTGGGCTTTAGATTGAGTGGAGCGTGCGGTAGCCGATTCTCAAAATCTGAGAACTCGCGGTTTCGGCATCGATTATTTCACAGCGGGTTTTTCGCGAAAGAGCAAATCGCCGCGTCAACTTGTAAGAATTCGCCTCACGCCTTCCAGTGCGGCATGAACCGTTTGGCGACGCACGGCTTCGCGATCGCCAGCGAAATGGAACAGTTCGGACCTGGCATAGCCGCCACGCCGCTTCCATCCGATCCAGACGGTTCCAACGGGTTTTCCTGGCGTATCACCACCCGGGCCTGCAATACCGGTGACGGCCACCGCGACGCCTGCGCCGTATCGTGCCAAGGCGCCGGAAACCATTTCAACCACGGTTTCCTGGCTGACTGCGCCGGTTCGTTCAAGCGTATGCGGCTGCACGCCGAGCAGGGCTTCCTTGGCTTCGTAGCTGTAGGCGACGACGCCACATTCAAACCACGTCGAGCTGCCCGGAATATCGGTGAGCACCTTCGAGATCCACCCGCCGGTGCAGGATTCAGCGGCCACAATCGTCTGATTGTTGACAAGAAGCAGTTCAGCGATCGTGTTGCCGAGCGCGAACAACTGGGCATCATCGGTGGATGGATTCGTCATCGGCGTTGGACTCGGGCGATGGTGGACGTGACAAGCCCACAATCATACCGGAGTGAGCCCGCTCGGCATCGGAAGTGGAGGCTGGACATGGGATAATTCAAGGTCACTCGCACTCAGCAGCCCAATGAACGACGTTTCCCAGCACACCCCCCTGATGCGCCAATTCTTCGCCGCCAAGAGCGCGAATCCGGATGTGCTGATGTTTTTTCGGATGGGCGATTTTTACGAGTTGTTCTACGACGATGCGCGCAAGGCGGCACGCCTGCTCGACATCACCCTGACCCAACGCGGCTCGTCCGCTGGTGCGCCGATTCCGATGGCCGGTGTGCCGTATCACGCCGCCGAAGGCTATCTGGCGAAACTGGTGCGACTTGGTGAATCGGTTGCGATCTGCGAGCAGATTGGAGACCCGGCGTTGGCCAAGGGCCTGGTCGAGCGCAAGGTGGTGCGCATTGTCACGCCGGGCACGGTCACCGATGAAGCCTTACTTGAGGAGCGACGCGACAATCTGCTGTTGTCGATCGCTGCGGGAAAATCAGGATTCGGACTGGCCTGGGTGGATTTGACCACCGGTCGATTCCTCATCAGCGAAGTCGCCAACGCCGAAGCCTTGGCTGCCGAACTCGCGCGACTGCAGCCCGTGGAAACCCTGATTGCGGAAGATGGGGCATGGCCGAAATTCGTCACCGCCCTGCCCGGACTGCGCAAACGCGCGCCATGGCATTTCGATGGAGAATCAGGACAGCGAGAGCTGTGCCGATTCTTCGGCACACGCGATCTCTCAGGATTCGGTGCCGACCGCTATTCGTTGGCTATTGGCGCCGCTGGGTGTCTGCTCGGCTATGTCGAGGAAACCCAGAAATCCGCGTTGCCGCATTTGAGCGGGCTTGCGGTCGAGAATGCCAGCGAGACGATTGCATTGGATGCCGCAACGCGCCGAAATCTCGAACTCGATACGCATGCCTCCGGCGGTCGCGAATTCACCTTGCTTGGCGTGCTCGATGCCACCGTAACCCCGATGGGCGCGCGCAATCTGCATCGCTGGGTCAACCGCCCCTTGCGCGACCGCAACATTCTCAATCGTCGATTCCAGGCGATTGAAAGCCTGATCGGAAGTGGCTGCAACGAAGGCCTGCGCGACGAACTGCGCGGCATCGGTGATCTCGAACGCATCCTTGCGCGCGTGGCCCTGCGTTCGGCGCGACCACGCGATCTTTCGACGCTGCGCGATGGCCTCGCTCGCACACCGGCGTTGCGCGGACGACTGGCGGCAACCGACAGTCCTTTGCTCGCCGATCTGCTTGATCGAATCGGTGAACACGCTGATACCGCAGCGCATCTTGCTGCCGCGACGGTCGAACAGCCGCCCGCGTTGCAACGGGACGGCGGCGTGATCCGCGATGGCTTTGACGCCGAACTCGACGAACTGCGCGGGTTGGCGACCAACGCCGATCAATTCCTCATCGATTTCGAAGAGCGCGAGAAAGCCGCCAGTGGTATTCCGACGCTCAAGGTCGGCTACAACCGCGTTCACGGCTATTACATCGAGATCAGCAAGGGTCAAGCCGACAAGGCACCGACCCACTACACGCGTCGCCAGACGATCAAAGGCGCCGAACGCTACATCACCGAAGAACTCAAACTGTTCGAAGACAAGGTGCTTTCGGCACGCGAGCGCTCGTTGATGCGCGAACGTGCGCTCCACGAAGCGCTGCTTGACTACCTCGGCCAGCGCCTCGCCGAACTGAAATCAGCAGCGAGTGCCGTTGCCGAACTCGATACGCTGGCCAGCCTCGCCGATCGTGCGTATGCACTGGACTGGAATCGCCCGCAATTGGGCGACGCGACGGGCATCCGCATCGAACGCGGTCGTCATCCGGTTGTTGAACAGGTCCGCGAGGAGCCGTTCGAGCCCAACGATCTCGATTTCAACGACGCTCGCCGCATGCTCATCGTCACCGGCCCGAACATGGGCGGCAAGTCGACCTACATGCGCCAGAACGCCTTGATCGTATTGCTCGCGCATATCGGCAGTTTTGTTCCGGCAGCGAGTGCTTTGATTGGACCGATTGATCGCATCTTCACGCGCATTGGTGCAGGCGATGATCTCTCACGTGGCCAGTCGACCTTCATGGTCGAGATGAGCGAAACTGCCAACATACTGCATAATGCAACGGATCAAAGTCTTGTGCTGATGGATGAAATCGGTCGCGGCACGAGCACCTACGATGGTCTTTCACTCGCGCAGGCCTGTGCGACGTGGTTGGCGACAAAGAATCGTGCGTTCACCTTGTTCGCCACACACTATTTCGAGCTGACGAAACTCGCCAACGAACACAATGACATTGCCAACGTGCATCTCGATGCCGTCGAATACGGTGAGCAACTTGTCTTCATGCACGCGGTCAAGGAAGGGCCTGCGAATCGCAGCTTCGGACTCCAGGTCGCCGCACTCGCGGGATTGCCCAAAGCGGTTATCGCCGATGCAAAGGCGACACTCGCGGGGCTTGAATCGAGTGGCAACGAATCCCGTCCAGTCACTCAAAAAGCACAAAGCGGCTCGCCGCAACTCGGATTGTTCGCACCACCCGCGCCGTCACCGATCGATGAAGCCATGCGCGCACTTGATCCCGACGCAATGAGTCCACGCGATGCGCTTGATGCGCTCTACCGGCTCAAGAAGATGGTTGATCGTGGCTGACTTTTAGCGCCATAAGTTGGCCTATCGATGAGCTGAAGCGCTCCGGTTTCTGAAAAGCGTCAGCGCGCAGCGCCGACCCACAGAAGCGAGCTTTTGGCCCTTGGTGGGTTCGATCTGTGATCGAACGCTTTTGGCTGGGAAAAGTAATGCGACAGCCGTTCCAAGACGCGCGCTTCGTTGGTCTTTTCACGCGTTTCTGCTTCGTCGTTGGTTCGATCTGTGATCGAACGCTTTTGGCGGGGAGTGGAGAAAAAGCGTCAGCGCGCAGCGCCGACCCACAGAAGCGAGCTTTTAGCCCTTGGTGGGTTCGATCTGTGATCGAACGCTTTTGCTGAGGGAAGTAGTACGACGGCGGTTCCAAGACGCGCGCTTAGTTGGTCTTGTGACGCGTTACTGCTTCGTCGTTGGGTCGATCTGTGATCGAACGCTTTTGGCTGAGCGTGGAGGAAAAGCGTTAGCGCACAGCGCCGACCCACAAAGGCTTGCTCCAAATCGGAATTTTGACGGCTATCGTTTTCCGCTGGCGGTTCGGCGAGCCAAAGCAGACTTCGCAGAATCCTCGGGACCGGCACAGTAAATTCCATACAGCGTCGCTATCACGCCTTGCGCAGGACCCTCGACGAGTCGATACCAGATCGTCTGCGACTCGCGTCGTGTACTGACCATGCCTTCATCGCGGAGTTTGGCCAGGTGTTGGGATAGCGCGGACTGGCTCAGATCGGAGAGCTCGGCGTTGATTTGTCCCACGGTCATCTCACCGCCGACCAACAAACAGAGCACGCGCAGCCGCTGGGCATTGGCCAGCGTCTTGAGCAGTTGTGCAGCCTCCTCGGCGCGTTCCTGCATGGCGCTGAGCGCATGGGTATCAATGATGGACATGGGTATTCCAGAGAAAGGCGACAGCCACTCGCTTCGGCTCGATGGCTGCATTCTAAATAAGAAGCTTATATATTAGCAACATCTTATTTAGAATGACCTTGACTCAAGTCATGCCGCTTGAAGCAATGACGGCGCACCCTCTCCATATCCACGCGGAGTAATCATCATGGCAAAGATACTTGTTCTGGGTGCTGGCCTCGGCGGCATGGCAGCGGCCTACGAGATTCGCGCAGCGGTCGGCAAGGACCATGCGATAACGGTGGTAGGCGACAGTCCGCAGTTCAATTTCACACCGTCGAATCCGTGGGTGGCGATCGGTTGGCGCAAACCCGCCGACATCCGCATCGATGCTGCACCGGCGCTGGCGAAGCACGCCATCGACTTCATCCATTGCAGTGCCGAAAAGGTATTGCCAAAGGAAAACCAAGTGCGGCTCGCC
>JBDSPX010000341.1:0-22297 GCA_039930065.1 Dokdonella sp. | reverse complement strand
TGTCGGTGTCGGTCGCCGTGTTGTTGGCCGGAGTCGGATCACCGGCGACACCGGCGACCGTCGCCGTGTTGACGAGCGAGCCGGTGGCAGAGGCCGAGATCGTGCACGAGGCGGTGTAGGTGACCGATCCGCCGCTTGGCAACGTCACCGGGTCGCTGATGTTGCCGGCGCCCGAGGCCGTGCAGGTACCGCCGGCCGCGCCGACGCAGGTCCAGGTGCAGGTGAGCGCGGCCGGGAAGGTATCGGCCACGGTCCCGGTCGTTCCGCCCGGTCCGGCGTTCGAAGCGGTGATCGTGTAGGTGACGCTGCCGCCCGGCGCAGCGGTGGTCACGCCATCGGTCTTGGTGATCGCTAGATCAGCCGAAGAGCAGGTAAAAGTCTTGATATCGAGAGACCAGCTGTTCAACGAACCCCCGTCTCCAGCAAGATCGTCTGACACGGTCAGTGTCCAGGTGCCGTTCGGGTCTTCGCCGATGAATGCGGCCATGGCTTCCTCGGGAACCAGTGGCGAGGCCAGGGTCAGATTGGCGTACGTCTGATCGGTGACAAGTCCGTCGTTGAGCGTGTACGGCACCTGTCCTGCGGGATTCGCGCTGTCATCCCAGACCGTGCCATTGAAGACATCATCATTGCTACCACCATTGTCAGTGGTCAGAGTCACCACTGTTCCCGCCGGTGAAGTCAGCGTGACATCGAGATCGGCTGAAAATGTGTGCTGGATGAACGTTGTCGCGTTCACATCAAGGAGGGCGCTACCGGCACCGGAGACAACGATCGTCGAGGTCACTACGGCGGGGCCGGTCGGGATTGCGACGGGCGTCGGCT
Source organism: Dokdonella sp. (assembly GCA_039930065.1). Taxonomy (GTDB): domain Bacteria; phylum Pseudomonadota; class Gammaproteobacteria; order Xanthomonadales; family Rhodanobacteraceae; genus Dokdonella. Next base: position 21,472 of record JBDSPX010000341.1, on the reverse strand, counting down.
GGGTTTGGGTCGGTACAATTGTGGTAATGGGCGATTCGGGTAGCGTCGTGACATCCATCGACCAGCCATTCAAGCTTCCGCCATCGCCGGCCAGATCATCGGAAATGGTCAGTGTCCACGTGCCATTCGGATCTTCGCCAATGAAGGCGCCCAAGGCCTCCTCCGGTACCAGCGGTGTCGCCGTGACGAGATTTGCATAGAGCTGATCGGTTACCAGACCATCGTTGGTCGTATACGGAACTTGGCCCGCTGGATTCGCGCTGTCGTCCCAAAGCGTGCCGTTGAAGACATCATCGTTGCTACCACCGTTATCGGTGGTCAACGTCACAACCGTCCCTGCCGGTGAGGTCAGTGTGACATCAAGGTCAGCGGAAAATGTATGCTGGAGTTGGGTCGTCACATTCAGGTCGAGCAGATACGTGGACGCACCCGAAACGACAATGGAAGACGTCACCACGCCCGGACCGGTCGGAATGGTCACTGTGGTTTCATCGCTAAAATTTGTCGTCGCGGTGCTGCAGCCTAAAGGAAGCGCACCGTAAGGCTTTGGTGCTGACGGATGTGCCTCGGCGGGTATCGCAGGATGCAGAACCTGGCCAGGATCGTCTCCACCCATTGCCAAAGCAAGTTCGAGATATCGATTTGCGGCGGTTTCATATTGCAACGCTGCCGACGGATTCCCCGGAGCCCGCGGCTTGAGTACCGCCAGTTGCTGGGTCAGGGCCAGCATTTCCTGATAGGAAGCGCCCTTGTCGACATCGGCAGATGCGGATTGCATCCCGCAGAGCAGCGTGAGCAGAGCTATTGCCAATGCCTGGGCAAAGGTTGGAAATGGCGAGCGCGTCGTGTCGATAGGTTGAAGATTAAATCTATTCATTTCCCTTCCCCGGGTGCTCAAACGTCGAGTTGGCCGATTCAACGGCACAGCGATCCAATCACGTCATGAATCAATCGAGCCAACGTTATGAAAATCACAGATTCAGCACCCCCCCTGCAGAATCGCGATCCTGTGGTTCAAGGCACAAATTAGCTCGATTTGTACTCGTTGTCGACCATCGTTCGATGAGAAGCTGACCGCACGCCGTCGCAGGCAATTTGACGGCGGTCAATCCGCGAGGCAAATCATTCGAAAACTCACTGTTCTGTCGTGATTTCGCTCTAGTCCGGCCAGAGCGCGCGAATCGCGGCGATGCCTTGGGCGCCACTCGCATGCGCGGTGGCGAGCTCGGAATGCTGCATTCCGCCGAGAGCGTAGACGGGAATGGAAGACTCTGAGATCAACGCTTCGGCGTTCTGCCATCCGATTGGCTGCGAATGTGCATGACCGGGTGTGCCGTGAATCGGTGAGAGCGTCGCGAAGTCGGCACCAATGGCCGCCGCGTGTTTCAACTCACTGGCGTCATGGCAAGAAACACCGAGCCAGCGATGCCTGGGCAATGGTCGACTGCTGAGCGTTCGCGCGATCTGCGCAGGCAGATGGACGCCATCGAGCCCGAGCAATTCGGCCAACTGCCAATCCGTGTTCAACAGCAAGATAGCTCCTGCACGTCGGCATCTCTCTCTGACCTTGCGTGCCAGCGGTGCAAGTTGCTCACGCGACCAGTCGGGCAGCCGCAGCTGGATCATGCGAATGCCAGCAGTCAGCGCTCGATCTATCGCGGCAAGAAATCCAGATTGTTCTCCGGCAGCCAGAGATGGCGTGATCAGGTAGTGATCAGGCAGGCGCTGCGCCGCGAGAACCGGTCGATCGGCCGGGGGCAGCCACGTCGCATCAATATCCTCCAGCGCGATCCACGACAGTTTTTGCGCTTCGCGAGCACGCACGACGCCCTGATAGTCGAGGACCCGATAGACGTCAAGAACAATGCGATCGTTCGGCACTGCGATCAAACGCCGTCCTATTCGCGCTCTGATCCCGAGCTCTTCTTCGAGCTCACGCGCCAACGCGACTTCGGCATTTTCCGTGGGCTCAACTTTGCCACCCGGAAACTCCCAGAGACCAGCGTGCTCCTTTCCGGTTCGTCGCTGCGCCAACAATACGCGACCGTGCTCATCACGAATGACGCCAGCGACAACTCGGATACGAGACGATGCCAGCAACGCTGCGTCTTCCATCAATTCACGAAACCTCGACAACGAATAACGCGTGGCGCCGGCAATCTGTCAGTCATCGCACAGGCCTGCCAGGTGGCGACTCGTGCAGCAATCCGACGCGGACTGATGGCATCGATCTGGACAAATTTTGGTTAGCTCAGGCTGCCGTGGCACTGCTTGAACTTCTTGCCCGAACCACATGGACAAGGATCATTTCGGCCCACTTTTGGTGCGTCTCGCAATGTGGGTGCCGAGGATGCCGGAAGCTGGTTCTGCGTGGGAGTTTGCCCTTCTTCATCAGCATATCCCGGCGGCGGCGCATGCTGAAACTGCATCGTCTTCGCCTGCGCCTCAGATTGCGCGCGCTGCTGTGCCTCAAGCGCTTGCACTTCTTCCTCGCTGCGGATGCGCACGCGCGCAAGCAACTGCACAAGTTCATGCTTGATCCGCTCCAGCATCTGCTGGAACAGGAGGAACGATTCGCGCTTGAACTCCTGCTTGGGCTGTTGCTGCGCATAACCGCGCAGGTAGATGCCCTGACGCAAATAATCCATGCTGGTCAGATGTTCCTTCCAGCAGTTATCTACCACCGACAACATGACGTGTTTCTCAAGCGAGCGCATCGTCTCATCACCGAGCAGGGCTTCCTTCTCGCTGAACAAGCGGGCCGCAGCATCTTCTACCCGAGCCAGGACCTGATCAGCACTGACCTCATCCTCTTCCTTCAACCAACCCTGAAGGTCAAGCTTGAGGCTATATTCTGCCTCCAGCTCTTTCTCAAGGCCTGGAATATTCCACAAGTCATCAATCGAATTGGCAGGTACATAACGACGCACAAGCTCGGCAAAGACATCTTCGCGGATGTCGGCGACGGTCTGACCCACACCTTCGCTTTCGAGCAGTTCGTTACGTTGTTCGTAAATAACCTTGCGCTGATCATTGGCAACGTCATCGAATTCAAGAACGTTCTTGCGGAAATCAAAGTTCTGCGCTTCGACCTTGCGCTGTGCATTCATGATCTGCTTGGTGACCATGCGATCCTGGATCGCATCGTCTTCCTTCATGCCGAACATGCGCATGAGACCAGCCACGCGCTCGCCCATGAAGATGCGCAACAAGTTGTCTTCAAGCGACAAGTAGAAGCGGGTGGAACCCGGATCACCCTGGCGTCCGGAACGACCGCGCAACTGGTTGTCGATGCGGCGTGATTCATGGCGTTCGGTTCCGATGATGCGCAGACCGCCTGCTTCCATGACCTGGGCATGGCGCGTCTTCCATTCCGCTTTGACCTGCTCGCGCGCCGACTCGGGGGCATCTTCGGGCAGAGCTTCGAGTTCGGACTCAAGATTGCCGCCAAGCACGATATCGGTACCACGACCGGCCATGTTGGTGGCGATGGTCACCGCCGCGGGCCGGCCGGCCTGAGCCACGATGATGGCTTCGCGCTCGTGCTGTTTGGCGTTCAGCACCTCATGCGGAACCCCTGCAGACTTGAGCAGATTGGCGAGATATTCCGAGGTTTCAATCGAAGTCGTGCCCACCAATACCGGCTGACCGCGCTCGTAGCAATCCTTGATGTCTTCAATGATCGCGTCGTATTTGTTCTTGGCCTTGAGAAACACAACATCCGTCTCATCGCGGCGAACCATCGGGCGGTGGGTCGGGATGACGACGACCTCGAGACCATAGATCGACTGGAACTCGAACGCCTCGGTATCGGCTGTACCGGTCATGCCGGCAAGTTTCGTATACAAGCGAAAATAGTTCTGAAATGTGATCGAGCCGAGGGTCTGGTTCTCGCGCTGGATCGGTACACCTTCTTTTGCCTCGACCGCCTGATGCAGGCCATCGGACCAGCGACGACCCGACAGCGTGCGACCGGTGAATTCATCGACGATGATCACCTCGCCATCGCGCACGATGTACTCGACATCGCGCTGATACAGCGCGTGTGCGCGCAGACCGGCGTTCAAGTGATGGACGACGGCTAGATGCTTGGTGTCGTAAAGGCTCTCGTCGGCGCCCAGAATACCGTCACCGCGCAGGAGCGCTTCGGCGTGTTCCATGCCTGATTCGGACAAATGCACCTGCTTCTGCTTCTCATCAACCCAGTAGTCGCCTTCGCCCTCCTCGGTTTCCTGACGCACGAGTTTTGGAACGAGACGATTGATCTTGACGTAGAGCTGCGGTGATTCGTCGGTCGGTCCGGAGATGATCAACGGCGTGCGCGCCTCGTCGATCAGGATCGAGTCCACCTCATCGACAATGGCGTAATTGAGCTTGCGCTGATAGCGCTGTTCCTTTGCCTGCGCCATGTTGTCGCGCAGATAGTCAAAACCGAACTCGTTGTTTGTACCGTAGGTGATATCGGCGTCGTAAGCGCCGCGCTTGTCACCATGATCCATTCCGGGATAGACCACCCCCACGGTCATGCCGAGGAAGTTGTAAATGCGCCCCATCCAGGCCGAGTCACGCCGGGCCAGATAGTCATTGACGGTGACCACATGCACGCCCTTGCCGGCGAGCGCGTTCAGATAGACCGGCAAGGTTCCGACGAGAGTCTTGCCTTCACCGGTGCGCATTTCGGCAATGCGCCCCATATGCAGCACCATGCCGCCGATCATCTGCTCATTATAATGACGCAAGCCGATTACGCGCCGCGCCGCCTCGCGAACCACGGCGAAGGCTTCGGGCAGAACTGAATCCAGCGTTTCGCCTTCACTCACGCGCTTGCGGAATTCGTCGGTCATCGCGCGCAGCGCGGCATCATCGAGCGCCTCGAATCGAGGTTCAAGCGCGTTGATCTTAACTACCGTCTTGTTCAGCGTGCGCAGAATGCGCTCGTTGCGGCTTCCAAAAACACTCGTCAGGACACGTTGAAACATCGGTCAGGGATATCCGGATAGGGCCGTTTGATCCGCACAAAGGCGGGTACGGCAGAAAAGCGAAGGCCGCCGATGATACGGCGGCCTCGGCGCAACACCAAGCTTGGGATCAGATTGGCCGATTCAAGAGCCTGCCGATCACTTCGCGGCTCAGCCGTGCGTTGCGCGAGTTGAACGTACGTAGGCCATCGGATTGACCGGGCGACCGTTCAACCAGACCTCAAAGTGGCAATGCGGTCCGGTTGAGCGCCCGGTCGAGCCCACCTTGGCAACCACCTGCCCCACATGCACGCGGGTGCCAACCTCGACCACGTTGCGCGAGTTATGCGCATACCGTGTCATGTATCCATTGCCATGATCAATTTCGACCACGTTGCCGTAGCCGTTGCGAATCGCGGAATAGGTAACCACGCCCTCAGCGACGGCGAGTACATCGCTACCCATGGGGACATCGAAGTCGACGCCCAAATGACTGGCCTGACGACCCGTTATCGGGTCCGTGCGCGTTCCGTAACCGGAGGCGACATAGCCATGCGCAACGGGCATACCAGTCGGCAGCATCGCATTGTCGATCTTGCGATCAAAGAGAAGATTTTCGAGGACGCCCAGCTGAGCTTCCTGACGACCGAATTCGGCGCGCAAGCTGTCGATGTCACTACCGAGCGGCAATGGCGATGAAGTCTCGGCACTCGCATCTTCCGGACCACCGAGAGCCGGCTCAGAAACAAAATCGAACTCGCCATCCTCGAGCTTGCCGACCTGGGTCAGGCGATCGCCGAGAGCATTCAGGCGGGTGGCCTGGGCACGCAACTGGCCGATCTGCATCGCCAGCGCATCAAGGTTGCGCCGAGAATCGGTTTCGACATTGACGAGCTGGGACTTCTGCAATTCGATCTGCGCGCGCAGGTTCAAGAGCTCATGCATCGCCGCATCGCGGGGATTGACGGTATACAACGCAATCAGGAAACCAATTCCGGCAAACAACATCACAGCAGCACTGAGAACGCCGCCGAGCAGAAGTCGGCCCTTGCTGCTGCCTAAATCGATACAACGCGGGGTCGAGTGAGATTTTGCGACTAAAATTATGTTCATTGACTATTCGCCGAATGGGTTCTGCCATGCAACGAAGATCTCCTCCGAGTAACCAGCGAGCCAGCACGTTGGTGCCTGTCGCGGAGTGCATCACCCTCGACACGCTCGCCAAACGAGCGCGCGGACTGGATTTGCTGGACGGAAAGCTTCGTCACCTATTGCCCGATTCGCTGGCCCGCGAGTGTCACCTCGCCGATCTGCGCAACGGACGGCTTGTTTTCATAGCGACGAGTTCAACCTGGGCGACGCGCCTGAGATTGCATCAAGGCAATCTAATGACGGAAGCCCGCGCTGCCACTGGCAGTACTGTTGAACACTTCGCCGTGAAAGTGGCGCCCTTGCCGCTCGTTCCCTCCGAGCCTGCCAAGGCAAAACCACTCTCGACCACCGCCGCAAACCATCTGCGCTCGGCAGCAAAAACCATCGCGGACCCGGAACTCCAGGACCTCTACCTCAAACTGGCGTCCCTCGCCTCTTCTGATTCTTTGCCGGAGGCTTGAGCCTCCTCTCCCCTGAAACCAAAGGCCCCGTTTTGGTGAGCCTTGCTTGCAACGACCGCTTTAAGCCTAGAGCGCCTGCGCCGGATGGGCGTAGGAAATCGGAGCCTGTGATTCGTCTTCGAAACTGACTTCTTCCCAAGCCGTCTTGTCAGCGAGTAGGGCTCGCAACAAGGTGTTGTTGAGCTCGTGGCCTGATTTGTAGCCGTAGAATGCGCCAATCAGGCTGTGACCAAGGAGATACAGGTCGCCAATTGCGTCAAGAATCTTGTGCTTGACGAATTCATCCTCGTAACGAAGACCGTCTTCGTTGAGCACCCGGTAATCGTCAAGGACAATGGCGTTGTCCATCGATCCACCGAGGGCAAGATTGCGCTCACGCAACATCTCGATATCGCGCATGAAACCGAAGGTTCGCGCGCGGCTGACTTCCTTGACGAACGAAGTTGTCGAGAAATCGATCTCGCTGGTGGAGGTTCGCTTGGCGAACATCGGGTGCTCGAAATCGATCGAGAAACCGACCTTGAATCCGTCGAACGGTTCAAAACGGGCCCACTTGTCGCCATCGCGAACCGTTATCGATTTCTTGATGCGAACAAAGCGCTTGGCTTTGGCCTGTTCTTCGATGCCTGCGGACTGCAACAGGAAAACGAATGGACCAGCGCTGCCGTCCATGATCGGCACTTCCGGCGCGGACAGGTCGACATAGGCATTGTCGATGCCGAGCCCGGCAATCGCGGACAGCAAGTGTTCGATGGTAGCGATTCGCACGTCGCCCTTGACCAGCGTGGTCGAGAGCCGGGTATCGCCAACATTCTCGCAACAGGAAAGAATCTCCACCGGCTCGGCAAGATCCACGCGCCGAAATACAATCCCTGTATCAACCGCAGCCGGGCGCAAGGTCATGTAGACCTTGTCACCTGTGTGGAGACCTACGCCTGTCGCCCTGATTACATTTTTGAGCGTGCGTTGTTTGATCATTTTTTTAGTCTGACCCCTGGGGCAGGAGCGCGAAAACGCCCGGGAGCGTAGCACAGCCTATCCTTCAGTGATAGTTAAGTCGACGTCAAAATCAGACAGTTGTTGCGTATTTGCAACAATCTTGGATTGTTTGCGGGGGTGAATTTAGCTCAGTCCAGGACGATCGTCGACCGCATTGCGCACGTCGAAGGAGATTCAAAAATCAGAGACTCGGAAGAAGGCCGCTACGGCGCCACGCAGCGGCACGGGTCCGAACCCTTCATCTCTGGAAATTTCAATCAGCCGCGCCGGATCCGAAGATCCGACGCCAGCCAATGCCGGTTTCAGGGCGTTTGAGTTTGTCTGCTGGTCAGTCGGCCTGTCGACGCAGGAAGGCCGGAATATCCAGATAGTCGACCTGATTATCGGGTGCAGCCGACGCGTGTTCGGCAGGGATATGAGCGTGCGCTGCAATCCGTTCCGGAATACCCGCATAGTCGACCGCGCCGGTGGTTGCATTGCGCACGACCTTCATGGGTGGGCGTGGTGCAATGATCGCCTCACGCTCCTTCTCGGTGCGCAACGGCACCCGCACCGCATTGCGGTTGAGGCCGGTGGCGACGACGGTGACGCGGATCTCGTCCTGCAATTCCGGATCGAGTGCGGTACCGATGACCACGGTGGCATCTTCGCTGGCGAACTCGTGAATCACCTGACCGATATCATCGAATTCGCGCATGGTCAGATTATTGCCGGCGGTGACATTGACGAGGATGCCGCAGGCGCCGGCCAGATTGACGTCTTCGAGCAGCGGATTGTTGATTGCGGCTTCGGCGGCGGCCACCGCACGGTCATCGCCGCGCGCACTGCCACTGCCCATCATTGCCATGCCCATTTCCGACATGACCGTGCGCACGTCGGCAAAATCGACGTTGATCAAACCCGGACGAGTAATCAGGTCGGCGATACCCTGAACGGCGCCAAGGAGCACATCGTTGGCCTGCTTGAACGCGCTCAACAGCGTTACATCACGACCCAACTCGGTGAGCAGTTTTTCATTCGGAACCGTGATCAGCGAATCGACATGCTGGCTCAGATCCTCGATTCCCTTGAGCGCGACCTGCATGCGTCGACGACCCTCGAACGGGAACGGTTTGGTGACCACGGCGACGGTCAGGATGCCCATCTCCTTGGCCAGTTGCGCCACGACCGGTGCCGCGCCTGTTCCGGTTCCACCGCCCATGCCGCAGGTGATGAAGGCCATGTCCGCACCTTGCAACAATGCGCAGATGCGCTCGCGATCCTCGAGAGCGGCCTGGCGACCGACCTCGGGATTGGCTCCCGCACCGAGTCCCTTGGTCACATTCGCGCCGAGTTGCAGCGTGTGTTTGGCACCGGTGTTCTTGAGTGCCTGGGCATCCGTGTTCGCACAGACGAATTCAACGCCTTCGATTTGCGCGTTGACCATGTGGCTGACTGCATTGCCACCACCACCACCCACACCGATGACCTTGATCACCGCGTTAGGCTCCATCCTTTCAATGAACTCAAACATTTCCCGTCCTCCGTCGGCTTAAGCCGTATTGATTTGATGACACTGTCCGCATTGCCTTCCGGGCAACTGGACGTCTTGCGGATCACTGGCGCATGGTCCGCCACACAACCGTTTCGGTTGCACCGCCGCGCATCCTGCGCAGCGGGTATTGCCTGAACAGCGCGGGCTCATGGCCGCGCTCAGAAATTTCCCTTGAACCAGCTGGACATGCGATCCCAGGCGCCGCCAACGGCTTCGACGCCTCGACGCTGGCCGGTAGCCATTTGTCGACTTCCGTACAAGAGCAAGCCAACACCCGTTGCATGGATCTGATTGGAAACGACGTCGGCGAGACCGGTCACGTGCTGCGGCATGCCGAGTCGTACCGGCATGTGAAAGACTTCTTCGGCGAGGTCGACCACGCCCTCCATCTTTGCCGCACCACCGGTCAGCACGATGCCGGCAGCGACCAGGCTCTCGTAGCCGGAGCGACGCAGTTCTGCCTGTGCCAACGAGAACAGTTCCTCGTAGCGCGGTTGCACAACTTCTGCGAGGGTCTGCCGGGCCAGTCGACGTGGCGGGCGATCACCAACACTCGGCACCTGGATGGTTTCCTCGGCATGTGCGAGCTGGGCGAGCGCACAGGCGTATTTGACCTTGATCTCTTCGGCGTGGGCTGTCGGCGTGCGCAAAGCCACTGCGATGTCGTTGGTGACCTGATCGCCAGCGATCGGCAGCGACGCGGTATGTCGGATTGCACCTTGGGTGAAGATCGCGATATCGGTCGTTCCGGCTCCGATATCGACCAGACAGACACCGAGATCGCGCTCGTCCTGGGTGAGCACGGCGAAGCTGGATGCGATCTGCTGCGGAACCAGATCATCGACGCGCAAGCCGCAACGCGACACGCATTTGCGGATGTTCGCCGCCGCACTCATCGCGCCCGTCACCAGGTGCACACGGGCTTCGAGGCGCACGCCGCTCATGCCGATCGGATGACGGATACCTTCCTGGCCATCGATCACGTAGTCCTGTGGTTCGAGATAGAGTCGTTCCTGATCCGCCGGGATCGCCACCGCTCGTGCTGCCTCGATGACGTGCTCACGATCGGCTTCGGTCACTTCCTTGTCGCGGATCGGCACGATGCCGTGCGAATTGAGGCAGCGGATGTGGCTGCCGGCGATGCCAGCGTAGACCGAACGGATTTCGCAGCCCGCCATCAACTCGGCTTCCTCGATAGCGCGCTGGATTGACTGCACCGTCGACTCGATATCGACGACGACGCCGCGCTTGAGCCCATACGAGGGATGCGAGCCGATGCCCATGATCTCGACCGGCTGGCCCGGCTCGTGCTCGCCGACGATGGCGACGACCTTCGAGGTGCCGATATCCAGGCCGACGATCAGATTTTTTTCAGACTTGCGGTTCATCGGAGGAGCCGGGAATGGGAAGTAGGAAATGGGGATTGGATTGAAGCCATGAGTGCGCGCGGCAAGCGGTCGGCGGAATCGGGCATCGCTGCTGCAGCATCGCCCTGACTCTTGACTCCCGACTCCATATTTCCTTCCGGTGCAGCCGATGCAGGCATCGCCCAGCGCATCGCAAAACCGTTCTCGTAGCGCAAGTCGACATACACCGGCGGCCCGTTATTCGCAGCAGCCAACATCGGCCAGACCTCGATGAATCGACGCAGGCGCATCGCAGCATCCTCGCGACCAATCTCGATCAATGCGCCGCTCGACAACGTGATCCGCCAACCTCCACGCGCACTCAGATCGACAGCCTGCACATTGAGTCCGCTTCCGGAAAATTCACGCAGGCATTCGGCGTGGAAGGCGAGCACATCAGTCAAGCGCGCATCTGGACCGGAGAGTTGCGGCAAACCCTGCATCGAGTCAGTACCGGGAACTTCGAACAGTCCGCCGCCGCGGTCGATCAAGCGTGAATCGCCCCAGCGCGCAAATGGTTGGCGCTCATAGACGGTCAAGCTCAAGGTATCCGGCCATTGCTTGCGCGCCTCGACTTTTTCCACCCACGGCAAGCTCGCGACCGCATCTTGCACATCACTCAAGTTGATCGCGAAAAAACCCTTGGCCAGCTGCGTTTCGACTGTCGCGCGAACCTGCTCGGCGCTGACATGAGCGTATTCTGCATGCAGCTCGATCTTGCGCACGGGCCAGCGCTCGGATGCGAACCAGCCGTTGAGCACACCGACGATTGGCAGGGTTACCAAGGTCAGCGCGATGCCCCAAGCGAGCACGCGCGTGAGCAGAGCCGTGTTCATACGCACCCTCCGACGTCGATCGGCGCAGGATCACGTTCAAGGCTGCCCTCAAGAATCCGCCAGCATAGCGATTCAAAATCGATACCCACCTGACCGGCTGCCTTGGGTACCAGCGAGTGGCTGGTCATGCCCGGCGCCGTGTTGACTTCAAGCAGATAGTTGTTGCCTTCTCGGTCACGCATGACATCGACGCGACCCCAGCCACAGCAGCCCACCGCGTCGAAGGCGCGCAACGCGAGCGCCTTGATTGCGACCTCATCTGCATCCTCAAGTCCGGGACAAAGATACTCGGTATCTTCGGCAACATATTTCGCGTGATAGTCGTAGTAGGCGCCTTTCGGAACGATGCGGATCGATGGCAAGGCTTCGCGGCCGAGGATTCCGACAGTCAGTTCGGCACCTTCAATCAATTGCTCGATCAGCAACTCTCCGTCGTGCTTGCAGGCAAGTTCGATCGCTGCAGGAAGATCTGCAGGACTGAAGACCCGGGTGATGCCGACGCTCGATCCTTCATGCGAAGGTTTGACGATGGCTGGATAGCCAACCGTGTTGATCGCCGCTGCAAGATCCTCGCCCCGATGCCAAGCGGCGTAACGTGGCGTCGGCAATCCCAACGCCTGCCAGACCTGCTTGGTGCGCACCTTGTCCATCGCCAGCGCGGAACCGAGGATGCCGCTACCGGTGTAAGGCACGCGCAATGCATCAAGCGCGCCCTGCAACATGCCGTCCTCACCTCCACGCCCGTGCAGAATATTGAACACGCGTGCGTAGTGGCCAGCGCGCAATGCATCCAGCAGAGCTGGAATGCCATCGACTGGATACGCGTCGACGCCGCGCGCACGAAGCGCGTCCAGTACGTTGCGCCCGGAATTCAGAGAAACCTCACGCTCCGCAGAGGTGCCTCCAAAGGCGACCGCAACGCGACCAAAATGTCGGGGGTCGGTAATCTTCGCGATCATGAGCGGATTGACCTCAGGTCGGGATCGCGAGCAAGTTCATTGGCTGCCGCGCCGATATCTCCGGCACCGAGCAGCAGCAGCAGATCACCGTCTTCGAGCAGTGCGGGCAACGCATCGCGCAACGCTCGGGGATGCTCGATCAGCACCGGGTCGACCTTGCCGCGCGCACGGATGGCGCGTGACAACGCGCGCGCATCGGCGTTTGCGATCGGCGTTTCTCCGGCCGGATAGACTTCGGTCAGAATCAGCACATCGACATCGGCCAGCACGCGTGAAAAGTCATCGAGCAGATCGCGCGTGCGCGAATAACGATGCGGCTGAAAGGCCACCACAAGGCGTCGCTCTGGCCAGCCTCCCCGCGCGGCGCTGAATACCGCTGCGAGCTCGCTCGGATGATGGCCGTAATCGTCAACCAAGAGGGCGGCGCCCCGATCCAGCGCAAGCTCACCACGCAATGAAAAGCGTCGGCCAACGCCTTGAAATCCACTCAATGCCGCTTGCATCGCGGCGGGCGCTACGCCCAACTGCCACGCGACGGCGCACGCCGCAAGAGCGTTGAGTACGTTGTGACGTCCTGGCAAATTCAGGGTCATTGCGTACACTTCTTGCTGATCAGGCAAGTGCAGATCGAAGTGCATGCGCGCTCCGTCCTGACGAACCTCACTGGCTCTGACATCGGCCGGATTGTCGATACCGTAGGTCAGTACGCGTCGTGGCGTGCGCGCTACCAGCTCGGCCACTTCGTGGTCGTCCACGCACATCACGGCGAGTCCATAGAACGGCAGCCGATGCACGAATTGTTCAAACGCCGCCTTCACGTGCTCGAAATCACCCCCGTAATTTTCGAGATGATCAACGTCGATGTTGGTAATGATGGCGACGACCGGCGAGAGCATCAGAAACGAGCCGTCGGACTCATCCGCCTCTGCAACGAGGTATTCACCCGTACCGAGACGCGCATTCGCGCCGGCGGCATTCAGCTGTCCGCCAATCACAAACGTCGGATCAAGGCCGGCTTCGCCGAGCACGCTGGCGGTCAGACTTGTTGTGGTCGTTTTGCCGTGCGTTCCTGCCACCGCAATGCCACGCCGGAATCGCATCAACTCACCAAGCATCTCCGCACGCGGCACGACCGGAATGCGACGCTCGGCAGCCGCGAGCAATTCAGGATTGTCGGCGCGGATGGCGCTCGAGGTAACCAATACATCCACATGCTCGACATTCGCAGCGGCATGCTCGTGCTGAACGGTGATGCCGAGTGACGCCAGCCGTCGCGTCGTCGTCGAATCTGCTCGATCCGAACCCGAAACCGTATAACCGAGGTTGTGCAGCACTTCAGCGATGCCACTCATGCCAACGCCACCGATGCCGACGAAATGCACGCGTCGAAAGTCCTGCATGATGTCGCCGTGCTGACGTAGCGCCTGCGGAGTCACGCCGCCACCTCGACACAGATGTCGGCAATGCGACTTACCGCATCAGGCCGCGCGAGGCTGCGTGCCGCCGTTGCCATCGTGAGCAGACGCGGACGATCGCGATCGAGTTCATCGAGGCTGATGCCGAGTCGCTTGACGAATGCATCCCCTTCAGCGACGAGTCGTGCCGCACCCGCTTCGACGAGCACTTCGGCGTTGCGAGTCTGGTGATCATCGACCGCTTGCGGAAACGGAATCAGAATCGAAGCCACGCCGGTCGCGCAGACTTCGGCGACCGTCAAGGCGCCGGCGCGGCAGATAACGATATCGGCCCACGCATAGGCCGCTGCCATGTCTTCAACGAAGGTTTCAATCGTCACTTGGACCTGTGCCGCAGCATAGGCCGCCTGGGTTTTTTCAAGATGTCGTGCGCCACACTGATGACGGATTTCGAGAGCAACGCGATCGCCACGTCGGCGAATCATTTCGGGCAGTGAGGTGTTGAGACTTTGGGCACCTTGGCTTCCACCCAGCACAAGTATGCGGATTGCTCCTTCGCGATTGGCAAAACGTTGTTGCGGAATCGGCAGCGCCGAGATTTCCTTGCGCACCGGATTTCCGATCCACTCTGCCGTTGGGAGACTTCCGGCAAAGCCGGCCAGCACGCGCTTGGCGAAATGCGAAAGCAGGCGGTTGGTGAAACCCGGTATCCGATTTTGCTCGTGCACGACGAGCGGAATGCGTGCGATCCACGCGGCAATTCCGCCAGGGGCGGCGGCATAGCCACCCATTGAAAGCACGCTCGCCGGATGTACCTTTTTCAGCACGCGATAGGCGGAGTGAATCGCGCGCAGCAGACGCAGCGGCGCCAACGCCAACGTGGTGATGCCTTTGCCGCGCACACCGGAAAAATCGAGGGTTTCAAGTTCAAATCCGGCTTCCGGCACAAGGCGTCCTTCAAGGCCGACCTTGCCACCGAGCCAGACGACCGCGACACCGCGTTCATGGAGTTCACGAGCAACGGCGATGCCCGGAAAGATGTGACCTCCAGTGCCCCCGGCCATGATCATCACAGGCCCGTTCACGCCGGCTCTCCTTCGAGATCCAGGATCGCCGGTGTGGCAATCGCTTGCGCTGCTGCATTTTCTGCACGTGAGAGCTCGTAGCTGACACGGGCGAGCAATCCGATGGCCACACAGGTCATCATCACGCTGGAGCCACCTGAGCTGATCAAGGGCAAAGTCAGACCCTTGGTCGGCAGCACACCGAGGTTCACGCCAATTGAAACGAGCGCCTGGAACGCAATCATCAGCGAGACGCCGAACGCGCAGTAGCCGCCGAAACGCTGACCGCGCTCCATCGCGCGCAGGCCGACGCGCATGCCGCTACCGACCAATCCCGCGAATAGCCCGAGCACGAGCAAGATGCCGAAGAAGCCAAGCTCCTCGGCAATGACCGCGAGGATGAAGTCGGTATGTGCTTCGGGGAGATAAAACAACTTCTGCACACTGGCACCAAGCCCGACACCGAACCATTCACCCCTGCCCACAGCGATCAGGGCCTGGGTGAGCTGGAACCCTTCGTTGAACGGATCGGCCCACGGATCGAGAAACGATTTGAGGCGCTTGAGTCGATAGTCCTCGAACATCGCGGCCCAAGCGAGCGCCGGAGTCGCCATTGCCGCCAGCAGGCCGAGATTGCGCAGGCGCGCGCCGCCAAGCCAGATCATCCCGAGGCTGACCGCGAGCAACAGGGTGGCGCTACCGAAATCCGGCTGGGCAAGCAGCAGCACAACGAGCAACCCGGCGATACCCAGCGGCTTGAGTACGCCGATCATGCTCGCATGCACACTTTCGCGATGGCGCACGAGGTAGC
The DNA here is from genome assembly GCA_039930065.1 of Dokdonella sp. GTDB lineage: Bacteria > Pseudomonadota > Gammaproteobacteria > Xanthomonadales > Rhodanobacteraceae > Dokdonella. The sequence goes on along the minus strand of JBDSPX010000341.1, from coordinate 5,877 downwards.
TGGCCAGATAGACGATCAGAATCAGCTTGACCATCTCGACCGATTGAAAACCCGAGATCCCGAGATGGATCCAGCGCCTCGCACCATTGATGCGCATGCCGATACCGGGGACGAAGACGAGCAGTAGCAGGATGAATGCGACGAGCAGAAGGAACACGGCATGCCGCTCGATGCGTTCGAGTTCAACGCGCGCAACGATGCAGGCCAGAATCACGCCCAAGCTTAGGAACACCAGGTGACGGATCAGATAGTAGAACGGCCCGACGTGTTGACTGTCGGCGATCGAGATCGAGCTTGACGCGACCATGATCAAACCGAGGCTGGCGAGGCCGATCGCCGACAGCACGACGCCGGTGTCATAGCGTCCTTGCGGCGCTCCGCGGCGGGTGGCCTGGCTGCTGGCGCTCATTCCGAACATCAACGCACCTTCAACGTGGCAAGACCGACGAGCACGAGGACCACGCTGATGATCCAGAAGCGCACGATCACGCGCGGCTCCGGCCAGCCCTTGAGTTCGAAGTGGTGGTGGATCGGTGCCATGCGAAAAATGCGTTTGCCGGTCAACTTGAAACTTGCCACCTGCAACATCACCGACGCGGTTTCCATCACGAACACACCACCCATGATCAACAAGACAATTTCCTGACGTACGATGACGGCGATCGTGCCGATCGCAGCGCCGACCGCCAAGGCACCGATATCGCCCATGAAAACTTGCGCGGGATAAGTGTTGAACCAGAGGAACCCTAGACCGGCACCAGCAAGAGCACCACAGAACACCACCAGTTCACCCGCGCCCGGAATCGATGGAATCTGCAGATAATTGGAAAAAACGACATTGCCCGCCAAATAGGCGAATGCGCCGAGGGCGGTGACCACGAGCACACTCGGCATGATTGCGAGCCCGTCAAGGCCATCGGTCAGATTCACCGCATTCGAGAATCCGACAATCATCAAATAGGCGAGCGGCACGAAAAGAATGCCCAGTGGAATGGCGATCGTCTTGAACACAGGCAAATAGAGCGCAGTGTGTGCGGGCAGATCGGCGTGCGTATAGAGAATCACCGCAACAATCAGACCAAATACGGACTGCCAGAAATATTTCCACCGCGATGCCAACCCGCGACTGTCACGAAGCACGAGTTTTTTGTAGTCGTCGTAGAAACCGATGCCGCCAAATGCCATGGTGACGCCAAGCACCATCCACACGTAACGATTGTGCAAATCCATCCATAGCAAGGTTGCCACTGCGACGGCGAGGATGATCAGCAGTCCACCCATCGTTGGCGTACCAGCTTTGACCAGATGCGTCTGCGGACCATCGGAACGAATGACCTGACCCGCCTTGAGATCGCCCAGCTTGCGGATCACTGCCGGACCGATCAGCAGTGAAACGGCCAGTGCTGTCAGGGTGCTCATGATGGCGCGGAATGTGAGGTACTGGAAAAGATGGAAGCCGCTGTACCAATTACGCAGAAGATCGGCGAGCTCAAGCAGCATGACGCCCTCCTGCATTGGGACTGCTTGTGAACAATGCATTGACGACTCGATCCATCGCCGAGCCGCGAGACCCCTTCACCCACGCAGTGACGGATGGCTTGAGCTCGGCAAGGACAGCGCATACAAGCGCAGGTTGATCGGCAAAGTGTCGTGCGCCAGCTCCAAACTTGGCGACGGCGGCATGACTCAGATCGCCGACGGCATATAGATGGTCAATGCCCTTTTGCTTGGCCAGCTCGCCAATTTCCGCATGCAGTTTCTCTGCGTTTGCGCCGAGTTCGCGCATGTCTCCCATGACGAGGATGCGTGTTCCCTGACGCAACGACAAGGTTTCAATCGCAGCAGCAAACGAGGCGGGATTCGCATTGTAGGTGTCGTCGATAACCATGGCTCCGCTGTCATGATCACGTCGTGCTGCACGCCCCGGAACCGCGGAGGCGGCTTCAAGACCGGCTTTGATTGTTTGCAAGGGCACCTTGACTGCTAGCGCAAGCGCCGCGGCCGCAAGTGCGTTGAGAACGTTGTGCAATCCGAGCAACGGAATTCCGATATGAACCTCGCCAACCGGTGTTACGAGTGTGAAATCGGAACAGCTGTCGCCATCAGCGAATCGTGCGCTGACGTCTGCACCATCACCAAGACCAAAGCGGATCACGTTTCTCCCACCCGCGAGCTCGGTAAAGTAATCGGCATAGGACTCATCGGCGTTGATAACCGCGATGCCGTTTTCGGGCAGACCCGAGTACAGCGCGCCTTTGGTTTCAGCAATGCCATCCAGCGAACCCATGCGCTCAAGGTGGGCGGGTGCGATGTTGTTGACCAAGGCGACTTCGGGCTTCGCGATATTGACCAGGTATGCAATATCTCCAGGCTTTCCTGCGCCCATTTCGAGGACGGCGAATCGAGTGCCTTCCGGCATGGCGAGCAAGGTCAGCGGCAGCCCGATCTCGTTGTTGAAGCTACCGACACTGAAGTGTGTTGGCGCATACCTTGAAAGAATTCCGGCGAGCAAGGTCTTCACCGTGGTCTTGCCATTCGAGCCGGTGATACCGATCACGCAGATTTCGCGCTGGCCGCGGACATGGCGAGCAATCTGGCCCAAGGCAACTTGCGTGTCGGCAACGATGACTTGTGGCAGATCAACCGCGATTTCGTGATCGACCAAAGCGGCGACTGCACCAAGTGCCGCAGACGCAGCGACGAAATCGTGCGCATCGTGACGCTCGCCACGCAATGCGACAAAAAGCGATTGCTCGGCTTGTTTGCGACTATCCGTAGACACTGTCTGGATTGAAACATTGGCGCCAAGAAGGCGACCGTTTGTGGTGCCGGCAATGGTTGCCAGATCGAGATTCAACATGAGCCTGCCCCAAGCGCGCGTCGCGCGATCTCGAGATCGTCAAAGGCATGGCGGACACCGCCAACGTCCTGGTAGGGCTCGTGTCCCTTGCCAGCGACCAACACGATATCGCCATCGCGTGAGTCACAAATTGCGCGCAGGATCGCCTTGCCACGATCCCTTTCAACGACGACGTCATTCGGCGTGGCAAAGCCTTTCATGATCGCCGCAACGATTGCATCACCATCTTCACCGCGCGGATTGTCGTCGGTCACGATCACTTTGTCGGCCAGGCGTTCAGCAATTTCTGCCATCTGCGGCCGCTTGCCGATGTCGCGTTCGCCGCCGCAACCGAATACGCAGATCAAGCTGCCGGCACAATGTGCGCGCAGGCTGGCAAGGGCCTGCTCGAGGGCATCCGGGGTATGCGCATAGTCGACGACTACGAGCGGTTGGCCAGCATTTCCTCCGAGCCGACTCATGCGCCCGTGTACAGGATCAAGTCGCGGAATCACGCTACAAATTTCGTCGAACGAATGCCCCAGTGCGCCGAGGCTGCCAACCACTGCCAGCAGATTGGCGACGTTGAAATGTCCCAGCAATTTCGACGCGAGGCGTCGTTCGCCCCACGGGGTATGCAGGAGAAAACGCAATCCGTTTGCGTGGGTTTCGATATCCGCTGCGCGGATTTCAGCATCGACCGATCGCTCCGAATATCGCAATACCTGCGCCCCGGTCGACACGCTGGAGACTAGCTGACGGCCGAAGGGATCGTCGACATTGATAATCGCTGCTTTTAGTCCAGGCACTTCGAACAAGCGCTGCTTGGCTGCCGCATAAGCCGCCATGTCGCCGTGGTAGTCAAGATGGTCGCGACTCAAATTGGTGAATACAGCGATAGCGAAGCCCACGCCATTGACGCGCCCCTGATCGAGCGCATGCGATGAAACCTCCATCGCCACATCGGTCGCACCCGCTTCGACAAAGGCGGCGAGCAGACGTTGCTGACTGATCGCATCGGGCGTCGTGCGTTCACCCGCATTCAGGGATCCATGCAGGCCTGCGCCAAGCGTTCCGACCGTCGCGGTGCGGCGGCCGAGAATTGTCAAGGCCTGTGCAATCAACTGCACGACCGAGGTTTTTCCATTGGTTCCCGTCACACCCGAGATGCGCAGGTTGCGAGAGGGATCTGCATAGAAGCGTGCTGCGATGGCGCCGAGCTTTCCGCGCAATTCTTCGACCCAAAGCACGTCGCCCGCAATTGCTGCGGTCGTCGCATCCGGCGCTGTTTCAGCAAGCACGATCGTGGCGCCGCGGGTCAGCGCTGCCGGCGCGAATGCGATCCCGTGTTCGCGCGTTCCCTGCAAGGCGACAAACGCATCACCTCTGGTGATCGATCGCGAATCGAGACTCAGTCCGCGCACGACAATATCGGCGAACTTGCCGGGATGGGCAAATCCATCCAGTAGCTCGTCAAGACGCATGGCCGTACTCATGGCACAGCCTCCTCGTAGTTCGGCTCGTTCGCGGGATACTCCGGGTGTTCACTGGCCGGTCCGATCGGATGTCCGACATCGGGCGAGCCCGCGTACCAGCGCTGGACATTGTCTGGCGGCACGTCAAGCAAGCGCAGCGCATTCGCCATCACCTTGCTGAATACAGGGGCGGAGACGAGGCCACCGAAATAGACGCCTTGTCCTTGACCTGGATCGTTGATGACGACAACGCCTACGAGCCTTGGATTACTTGCGGGTACCATTCCCGAGAAAAGTGAAACGTAGCGTTTTTCGTAGCCGCCGCCGACTGCGCGCCGCGAGGTCCCGGTCTTTCCCGCGACTCGGTAGTTGGGTACGGCGGCGGCAAGCCCCGAGCCTTCCGGTGTGATCACCGTCTCAAGCATGTCGCGCACGCTGGCGGCGATTTGTGGATCGATTACAGCGCTGTCCGGATTGATCGCACCTTTTACGAATCCCGGCTGACGCAGACGTCCGCCATTGGCCAAGGCCGCGTATGCCTGGGCGATCTGCATGGTCGTCACGCTGAGTCCGTAGCCGTAGGCGATAGTCGCCTTTTCGACGGGCCCCCAGCTTTTTGAAATCGGCAGATAGCCCGGCGACTCACCAGGAAAACCACAACCGCTGACCTCACCAAAGCCGAAGCGATGGAGCACGTCGTACATGTGCTCGCTGCTCAACGTTGAAGCGATCTTGGCCGCGCCGACATTGCTTGATTTGGTGATCACGCGAGTGACATTAATCATGCCGTAGTTGCGGTGATCGCTGATCGTGTATCCGCCCGGCAGCATCAAGGTTCCAGGAGTCGTGTCGATTTTCGTATCGGGCTTCCAGCGCCCACTTTCCAATGCAGCCGCAATGATGAATGGCTTCATCGTCGATCCAGGTTCGACAACATCGGTTACTGCGCGGTTGCGCCGGTACGCCGGATCGATCGCTATACGCGAATTTGGATTGAACGAAGGCTGGTTGACCATCGCCAGCACTTCGCCATTGCTGACATCGAGAATGACCATCGATCCAGACGAAGCATGATTCTCGAGGATCGCCGACTTCAATTCGCGATAGGCGAGATACTGGATGCGACGATCAATCGACAGAGTGAGGTCACGACCGGGTTGAGCTGCCTGCAGCAACTCGACGTTCTCCACGACATGTCCCATGCGATCGCGGATGACGCGCTTCAGGCCAGGTTTGCCCGCCAGCCAATCATCAAAGGCCAGCTCAAGTCCTTCCTGACCGCGATCGTCGATATTCGTGATGCCAAGCGCATGCGCAAGGATTTCACCACTCGGATAGTACCTCCGAAAGGCGCGCTCGCTGGCAACGCCGGGGATCTTCAGCGCGAGGATGTCCTTGGCGGCGTCAGGATCGACCGGGCGCTTGAGATAGAGAAATTCCTTGTCCTTGCGCTGAACGAGGCGTTCTGTGAGATCGGCGGTAGTGACCTCGAGTGCTTTTGCGAGGATCGGGAGCTGATCGGGATTAGCCAGTAGTTCCTGCGGATTCCCCCAAATTGACTCG
>JBDSPX010000340.1:0-3822 GCA_039930065.1 Dokdonella sp. | reverse complement strand
TGGCGATCGAATACCGCAACATGTACGACACCTACGCACGCATCTTCACACGCCTCGGCCTGCGTTTCCGCGCGGTCGATGCAGACACCGGCGCGATCGGCGGCAGTGCTTCGCACGAGTTCCAGGTGCTCGCCGATTCAGGCGAGGATGCGATCGTGTTCTCGACAGGCTCTGACTACGCGGCGAATGTCGAAAAAGCCGAGGCACTGGCGCCGGTCGGCGAACGTCCTGCACCGAGCGCCGAAATCGAGACGATTGATACGCCGAAGCAGAAGACCATCGACGAGTTGACCGCCTTCCTCGGCGTCGAAGCGAGCCAGTGCATCAAGACGATCATCGTGCGCGGCAAGGAAGGACTCGTCGCGCTGTGCGTGCGTGGCGACCATGAGGTCAATGAGGTCAAGGCGTCGCGTCTGGAAGAGCTGCCCGGCGAGTCGGTGCTCGCCGACGAAGCCGAAATCGTCAGCGCAATCAGTTGCAAGCCTGGGTTCATCGGCCCGGTTGGCTTGCCCGAATCGATTCCAGTCATTGTTGATCGCGATGCGGCCCTGCTTGCCGATTTTGTCTGCGGCGCGAACAAGGGTGGCAAACATCTGCGTGGCGCCAACTGGGATCGCGATGCGCGCATCACGCGCATTGCCAATTTGCGAAAAGTGGTCGAAGGCGACGCCTCACCGGACGGTAAAGGCACGTTGTCGATCGCACGAGGTATCGAAGTTGGCCATGTGTTTCAGCTCGGCAGCAAATATGCCGAGGCGCTCGGCGCAACCGTGCTCGACGATCAGGGCAAGGCGCGCATCATGTCGATGGGCTGCTACGGCATCGGCGTCAGCCGTATTGTCGCCGCGGCGATCGAGCAGAACCACGACGAAGCCGGCATCCTCTGGCCCGAGCCGATGGCGCCGTGGCAGGTGGTCATCTGCCCGATCAACATGGCTGCCAGCGACGCGGTGCGCGATGAAGCCGAGCGGCTTTACGACGAACTCGGCGCTCGCGGTATCGAGGTTGCCCTTGATGATCGCGGTCTGCGTCCGGGCTCGATGTTTGCCGATGCCGAGTTGATCGGCATTCCGCATCGCATCGTCATCGGTGATCGCGGTCTGGCGGCGGGCAGCTACGAATACCGCAGGCGCGGCGAAGCCGAGAATCGCTCGCTGTCGCGTGACGAGTTGCTTGCGCTGTTTGATTGAGTTCGCGTTGAATCGCCCCATCTTGTCAAAGGATGATCGCCGCAAGCTGGCTTGCGACTACCGGGAAGCCGCATGAACGACAGCAAGGAGCCAACGCCGCTTGCCGAACGCCGGCAGCAATTGCTGACGCGCGAGCTGCGATCCATCGTTCCGTTGGCCCTTGCCGTCATCCTTGTCATCCTGGCCGTCATCCTGCTCGGACGCGAAGCTGAGCGGCATTTGCATCAAATGGAAATGGCCATTACTGCACTCGGGCCATGGGGACGCGTCGTCTTTGTCGCGCTGCTCGTGGTTGGCACCTCGGTGCTGGTTCCCGATTCGTTGTTTGGATTGGTTGCCGGCGCCTTGTTCGGCATGGTCTGGGGAGTCGGCCTCATGCTGATCGGCAACCTCATCGCCGCCGCATTGCAATATGCTCTCGCCCGCCGCCTGCTGCACGATCCGATTCAGCGCGCGCTCGAATCGCGCCCGCTGCTTCGCTCGATCCAGGCGGCTGTTATCCGCGACGAGATGCACCTGCAATTGTTGCTGCGTCTGACTCCGCTCAATCCGGCCCTGATCAGCTACCTGCTCGGCGCAGCCGGCGTGCGCTTCGTCGGCTTCATGATTGCCATGCTGGTATTGACGCTGCACTTCATCGTCGAGGTCTATATCGGCTATGCCGGCAAGCAACTGGTCACCGGTGAACTCAGCAGTAGCCACGGTGGCTGGCAGCACCATCTGCTGGTCTATGGCGCGGCCGCGCTCGGCGTAATCGCGATCGTTCTGGTTTCGAAGGCTGCTCATCGCGCGGTATTGCGCGCGATTGCCGAAACGACGTCCGTTGAAAGCGACCCCGATGGATCCTGACGTTTACGCAACGATCCTCTGACAGTCCGTTCAGGCACCTGGTCCGCAATCGATGCAACGCAGCGGCGGATGCGGGCCCATGCCGAGCGCTTCATTGAGTTTGCGCAAGGCCGTGCGTAAACCTTCCTCGATAACCGGATGGTAAAACGGAAGTTCGAGCACTTCACCGACGGTCTTGCGCAGTTGTATGGTCCAGGCAAGCAGATGGGCAAGGTGTTCGTTACTTGGGCCGATCATTTCGGCACCCAGCAGTAGCCCGCTGCCTTTCTCCCCGTAAACGCGCAACACGCCCTGATTCACAAGCATCACGCGTGAGCGCCCTTGATCTTCGAATGAGACCTCGCCGATCGCAAAATCGATTTTGTCGGCGACGAGCTGTGCATGGCGCTGACCAGCAAATGCCACCTGCGGATCGCAGAAAACGATGCCGAGCGGCGCGCGTCGGGTATGTCGGAGCACTTGCGGAAAACCCGCAGCATTTTGACCTGCCAGATGACCTTCGTCCGCCGCCTCATGCAGAACCGGACGATCGGCCGCCGAATCACCGGCAATGAAGATATGTTGTTCGCTGGTTTGCATGGTCAGCGGATCGAACAGCGGCACGCCGCGCGCGCCGAGCTTCAGGCCCGTATTTTCCAGCCCGAGTCGATCGACGTTCGAGACGCGTCCGGTCGCCGCAAGCAGCCATTCGAAGCGTTCACTGCGCGGCTTGCCCTGATCGTCGAGGAAGTCGATGACCACCGCGTCAGCGTCACGGCTGACGCGAACGTCCCGCGCATCGAGACTGATCGGCATCTCAGCGGCGAATAGGCGCGCGGCATAGGCACGTACCACCGGATCACTGATTGCGGCAATGCCGCCACCTCGACCAAACACGTGCACGCGCACGCCGAGTCGATGCAAGGCCTGGCCGAGTTCGAAGCCAATTACGCCCGCGCCGAATACGGCAACCGATTCGGGCAGATCCTGCCAATTGAACACATCGTCGTTGACGATCAAACGGTCGCCGGCCGACTTGAGCGAATCGGGAATCATCGGCCGCGACCCGGTCGCAATAACGATGCGTTCCGCCTTGACCTCATCGATCTCCACGGGCGAGCCGAGCATCGCATCGACTGCACTCAAATGCAGCGTATGTGCGTCGACGAACCGTGCCTGCGCGCGCAGGATATGATTTTGATCGAAGCCATCAACGGCGTCCCTGACAAAGCCGACAAAGCGATCACGCTCGGCGCGCACACGGCGCATGACCGCGACGCCGTCCACCTTTTCCTCCTCGATATGGATGCCGAACTCGGGCAGGACCTTCAAGCGATGTCGTGCTTCTGCGGGCGCGATCAGCAGTTTCGACGGCATACAGCCCACCCTTGCGCAGGTGGTGCCAAACGGACCCCCTTCGATCAGGGCAATGCGATCGGTGACCTTGCGCACTTCGCGATAGGCGGCCATGCCTGCCGTGCCGGAGCCGATGATGGCCACATCTACCGTTCGGTTGGTCATGGGAACTCCTGTTCATTGAAACATCGAGGATAGCGCTGAGCATGGCCGTGCGGCGATTTTCCACGCGCCGCCTCTCGGCCTGATGCTGCGATGCAGCACGGAGTTCCGTATGATGGCAGTCCCTTGAAATCAGCGCAGACTTCCGCGCAAACCGCTATCCAGGAGCTCCCATGGCTTTGCAGCTTGTTTCCACCGGCAAGGATGTGCCGAACGAAATCAACGTCATCATCGAGATTCCGAAGGACGCGGAGCCGGTCAAGTACGAGGTCGACAAGGCCACCGG
>JBDSPX010000339.1:0-9935 GCA_039930065.1 Dokdonella sp. | reverse complement strand
GAGGCCCTGCACGACGCCGGTTTGCGTCCCGACTGGTTTGCCGGCACGTCGATCGGTGCAATCAACGCGGCGATCATCGCCGGCAATGCCGAGCGTGATCGGATCGATCGTTTGCATGCATTCTGGGATCAGATCTCCGGTGCGGGTGCCGCGATGGCGTGGCCCATCGACGCGCTCGCTTCGGCGGCTGCGTGGATGCCTCCGGGCAACGCGCTCTCCACCGGTCTCGTTGCGGGCAGTGCGCTCGGTAGCCTGACCATCGGTCAGCAGGGTTTTTTCGAACCTCGGCCGGTGTCGCCGCTGTTCTTTGCCGACGGCAGCGCCAAGGCGACGAGCTTCTACGACACCGCTCCGCTCAAGCGCACGCTGGAAAAGCTCGTCGACTTCGACCGCATCAACCATGGCGATGTGCGCCTCTCGGTTGGGGCGGCGAATGTCGCGAGCGGCAATGTGCGTTACTTCGATTCTGCACATGAAACCTTGCGCGTCGAACACATCATGGCCTCGGCGGCATTGCCGCCGGCGTTTCCGGCAATCGAGATCGACGGCGAGCTCTGGTGGGACGGCGGCATTGTCTCGAACACGCCGCTCGATCACGTCCTCGCCGGCAAGCCGAGGCGAGACAGCCTCGTTTTCCAGGTCGATCTCTGGAGCGCGCGCGGGTCGCCGCCCAAGAACATCATGGATGTGCTGGAGCGCCAGAAAGATATCCAGTTCTCCAGCCGCACCCGCTACGGTACCGATGCCATCGCGCGCGAACAGAGGTTGCGCAATGTGCTTGGTTTGCTCATCGAAACCTTGCCGGGAAAAACGCTAGCGCCTGCATTGATGGCCGAGCTGCAACCGTGGCTCTGCGATCGCATCTTCAACATCATCCATCTGATCTATCAGGCCAAGAGCCACGAAGAGCAGTACAAGGATTATGCGTTTGGTGCCGCGGCGATGCGTGAGCACTGGAAAGGCGGACTCGGTGACATGCGCCTGACTCTCGATACGCCGCGCTTCTTCGCGATGCCCGCGCGTGAGCTCGGTGTGGTTACCCACGACATCCATCGTGCCCTCGCGAAAGCAAATTCAGACTCCTAGCGAATTCGTCACAGTTGCCCGTGGCTGTCGATGCGGGCGATCATTCGCGCATGGACAGCCTACTTTCCGAACGTCTGCGCAAGCAAATTGATGGCCCCCGCGATGGCGCGCTGCTGCGATTCTCGCTCGGAAATGCGCTATTGGCTGAGGACAATGCTGATGCGGCCGTTGTCGAGTTTCGCGCAGCGACGCAATTTGATCCGAACTATTCGGCCGCGTGGAAGTTGCTTGGCAATGCCTTGAGCGCCAGCGGTGATCGCACGGCTGCAATCAATGCGTATCAACGTGGAATTGTGGTCGCAGAGCTACGCGGCGACAAGCAAGCTGCGAAGGAGATGCAGGTTTTCCTGCGCCGCCTCGAGAAACAGAGCGAGGCATGATCAACCAGCGCGTGGCGGTCGTGATCCTCGTCGTGCTGGCTCTTGGCGGGGCAGGAAACTGGTGGTTGCATCGGCCGATTGCGCGTGCGGCGGGCGTGCTGGTTGACGAGGAGCCGCACCAAAGCGATCCAGCCAGCCGAGAACCGATCACGCACGGCGACTATCAACTCACGCCCCAGGCGGACTACGACATTGAGGCACGCGTGCTTTCGCGCGAAGACTACTCCATCGATGCAGGCAGCAGCCTGTCGCCGACCGATCTCGCGGTTGGCTGGAAGCGCATGTCCGATTCCGCCGTGATCGAGCAACTCGACATCAGCCAGTCCGCGCGCTTCTTCACCTATCGCTGGAGCCATCAGCCGCCCATTCCGCAAAGTGAAATCGAGCGTTCTGCTTCGAACATGCACATGATTCCTGCCAACGACACGATCGCGCGCCAACTCGGAAAAATCCGCCAGGGCGCGATCGTGCGCTTGCGTGGCCAATTGGTCGAAGCGAAACGCAGCGATGGATTTCAGTGGCGCAGTTCGTTGACACGCAACGACACCGGCGCCGGAGCCTGTGAATTGTTTCTCGTTGATTCCATCGAGCGACTTTGATTTACGTGATGAATCCTGAACGGGTGCTCTCGTTTCCTGCGGCGTTCTCGGGCACAGTGTTTGCAAGTCGCGCTGGTCGATGATCCGATCGGCACGATTTCTTCCATGCAGGGGAAAACTGTGACGCAGAGTGGAATAGACACGCTAAGGCTGGATGCCGGAACGTCGACACCGACGGAATCCTTCGAGATCGGTCCCTACCGGATTCTTGGTCTGCTTGGCGAAGGCGGCATGGGTCGCGTCTATCTCGCCCAGCAGGTTCATCCGCAGCGGCAGGTTGCGCTCAAGGTGGTGCGCGGATTGTCGACGGCGGTTGTTGATCGCATGCGTCGCGAGATCGAGGTGCTGGCCCAGCTTGAACATCCCGGCATCGCGCGGCTGTATGCGGCCGGTGAGTCGCGCGTCGACGATGTCGATGTGCCGTGGCTTGCGCTCGAATATGTGCGCGGCGTCGATCTCGTGCGCCACGCACAGGAGAAGAATCTCGATCTGGTTGAACGCCTGCGACTGCTCATCGAGATCGCCCGCTCGGTGCAGTACGCGCACGATCGTGGCGTCATCCATCGTGATCTCAAGCCCGGCAACATCCTCGTCGATGATGACGGTCATTCGAAGGTGCTCGATTTCGGTATCGCTCGTTTGCGCGAAGATGGTGCGCAAGGTTTGACCCAGGATGGCCAGGTACTCGGCACCTTGCCGTACATGAGCGCCGAACAATTGGCCGGCGAAAGCAGTCGTATCGATGCGCGTACCGATGTCTATTCACTCGGCGTGCTCGCGTATGAGCTGATCGCCGGACGCCTGCCGCATCCGCGCCTGAATACGTCGACGATTTTCGAGGCGCTCGACATTCTGCGTCATGAGACGCCGCCACGCCTGGCGACAATCAGCCCGACCGCGCGCGGCGATCTCGATACCGTGATCATGAAAGCGCTGGCGACCGAGCGCGAACAGCGCTATTCGAGCGCAGCCGATTTCGCCGACGATCTGCAACGCATCATCGAGCACCGGCCGATCACGGCGCGGCCGCTGACGCGCCGATATCGCGCGAGTCGTTTCGTGCGCCGGCATCGATTGCTCACGGCGGCGATGGCCAGCATCGTTCTCGTCCTCACGGTCGCGAGCATCGTCTCACTGCGCTTCGCTCTGGCTGAGCAAGCCGCGCGAGCGGAAGCCGACCAACGCGTGCAGGAATCCGCCGCCGTCAATGCGTTTCTCGAACGCATGCTGGCATCGGCTGATCCCGAGCTTGCGGCAGGGCGCAAACTGACCGTCGATGAAGTCGTCGATCAGGCCGAACGCGATCTCAAGCGGCTTGACAGCAAACCCGGCGTGCAACGTGCGGTGGCGACCACGCTTTCGCGTACCCGACGCGCGCTCGGCGAATATGACGCCGCCATGGCGCTCAACACGCGTGCGCTGGCGCTCGGCGAGCAGGTCGGCTCGACGGCGCCACAACGCGCGGATTTGCTGCACCAGCGAACCACGCTCTTTATCGAGCTTGGCGATTACGACAAGGCCACCCAGGTGTTGACCGAGTCGCGCCAAGCCTGGCCGGATGCGCCGCTGGCCAAGCGACTTGACTTCGATCTCACCGCTGCACGCATTGACGACGATGGCGGTCGTCCCGAGGCCGCCGAAGCCAAGTACCGAGAAATTCTCGCCGCCGCTGCAAACATCGACCAGGCGACCCTGCAATCGAATATGGATTTACGCAATACCCTGGAAACCACGCGTAGCAGCCTCGCCAATGTCTTGCGTGATCGCGGCGCACTCGATGAGGCCGAGCAACTGATTCGCGCAGTGCTTGCCGGGCGCATGGAAGAACTTGGTCCGCGCGCGCCACTGACCCTTGCCAGCCGCAACAAATTCGCCTTGCTCCTGGCCCAGCGTGGCGACAATGAGCAGGCTGCGAAAGAAGCCGCTGAAGCTCTGCGCCTGCAGCGGGAGGTGCTCGGCAACCAACACGCCAGCACGCTCACATCGATGCAGAACCTGGCCAATATCCTCGTGGCCCTAAAGCAATTCGACGAAGCCGAAGCGCTCACACGAGAATCGCTCAAGGGAATGGAGACGCAGTTCGGTGATGACTTTGCGCAGACGCTCGCGTCGATGAATGCGCTGGCCTATTTGCTGGAAGAGCGCGGCAAGATCGATGAGGCCGAGGCCGCCTACCGACGCATCATTGAAATTCAGACGCGCGGCGGGGTTCAGCATCCGACCACGCTGGCGCCGCGCAACAACCTCGCCATGTTGCTCATGAAGGCCGGGCGCTACGATGCGGCTCGCGCCGAGTTTGCCGCGCTGATGAAGCTTTCGCGCGCCACCGTTGGCGACGATCATGCGATGACCGCGATCTTCATGAGCAACGAGGGTTGGTGCCTCAGTCGCATGGGTCGAACCGCCGATGCACGCGTCGAACTTGAGGATGCACATCAGCGGCTACTCGGCATTTTCGGCGCCGAGCATTTGCGCACGAAAGCCGCAGCCGAGCGTTTGGCTGAGGTCTATCGCAAGCTCGGCGAGAATGAAAAAGCCGATGCCATGATGCCGCGGCCGAGCGCATGAGTCTGGTCGTGATCAGCACTTTGATCGCCGGATTTGGCCTGCTTTCGGGTCTTGCCGCGATTGTTCTGCTGGTCGTGTTGCGCATCCAGCGACGCCAACTCGCTGCGGTACGACTCGATGCTGAAAACCGGCTTGTCGAGCGCGAATCGTTGATCCGCGCCCAGGCCACACTGGCCGAGCGCGAACGCATTTACGGCGACCTGCACGATGACATCGGAGCGCGTCTGCTCGGCATGATCCATTCCGCCGAATCGGCCGAACAGGCCGATCGTGTGCGCGCTGTCTTGCAGGATCTGCGTGACGTCGTGACGCGATCGCGCGGCACGCCGGGATCACTCTCCGATACGCTGGCCGAGATCCGCGGAGAAACCTCACAGCGTCTCGCCGCGGCTGGTCTTGAACTGGTTTGGGAGATCAATGACGACTTGCCGGATCCCGAGCTCGATACCGCACGCGCGCTGCATCTGCATCGGATCGTCCGCGAGGCGATCAGTAATGTGATCCGGCATGCGCGCGCGGGTCGCGTGCGTGTGCGCACCAAGGCGATCGGCGGCAAACTCTTGCTCGATCTTACCGATGACGGGGGCGGCCGCGAGCCATCGTCGTCCAAGGGTCGCGGTCTCGACAACATGCGCGAACGCGCGGCTGAACTCGAGGGTGATATCGATTGGAAGCCCGGCACCGAAGGCGGCACCAAGGTGTTGTTGACGATGCCACTCGGTGATAGCTGATGGCGACATTCGAGCGCGCCCTCGTTGTCGATGATCTGGCCAGCAGTCGCGAATGGTTGTCGCGCGCACTGGCTCAGGCGTTCCCCGGAATCGAGATTGCGCTCGCCGCGTCGCTCGCCGAGGCGCAAACGCATATCGCTGCACCGCCGCCGATCGCGTTGATCGATCTCGGTCTACCCGACGGTTCGGGCATCCGCCTGATCGAAAAGCTGCACCCGCAAGGTACGCTGTGCATCGTCGCCACCGTGTTTGATGACGATGCGCATCTGTTCCCGGCCTTGCATGCCGGTGCCCAAGGCTATGTTCTCAAGGATCAACCGACCGAGAATCTCGCCGAGATGCTGACCGGCATCGCCGCCGGCCAGCCGCCGTTGTCGCCATCGATCGCTCGACGCCTGTTGCGGCATTTTCAACCGGTTGCAGCGGATGCCAGTGAACCCGCTTTGACCCCGCGCGAGACCGATGTGCTGCGCCTGATCGCGAAAGGTCACACTGTCGCCGAAGTCGCCGGCTTGCTGGGTCTGTCAAGGCATACGGCAGCCGGCTATCTCAAGGATGTCTACCGCAAGCTCAGCGTCAGCTCGCGCGCCGAGGCCACGCTCGAAGCGACACGCCGTGGCCTGGTTGGCACCGACGGTTAGTCAATCGTCTTCGAGTTTGACCCCCCCCCAAGCTCAGTCGCTCCGGTTTTTCAGCAGAGAAGCCTCCAACGAAGAATAGACAATAGGAAGAAAGTTACAAATGATCTTGATCAGGATCGGGCGTTGTGGATCAGCGCTGTGCGCTGATGCTCTTCGTCCAATCTGGGGAAAAGCGTTCGATCACAGATCGAACCCACCAAAACCAAAACTCGTCGCTACTCAGGTTCGACTTCCGGGGAAACCTTATCGGGCCGATTCGGCAGATCAAGCGGTTCAAATGCATCGCAGAAGATTCCATCTGTGCCGTATTGCAGCGCGCACGGTGCGTAAGTCGGAATCTCGTGCCAGAAGCAATTGATCTGAGCCGGATCGCTCGCGCAGGCTGCGAGCAAGGTCGTATTGGCTGGACTTGAGGTATCAATCGCACCGAGCATCACAACGGGGCCGGGTCGCTCAGTCAGCACAGGATCGAGATGGACGCCAAAACTCACATAGCCCACCGAGCCGGGTGCCATGGCCGCGCCCTGGCACGTCAGCAACTGCCCATTGGCCAGCGAACCACTGGTCGAGCACGTCAGTGATGGAATCGCCGAATAGGTTTGCGTGTAGGCAAATCCGCGCGGCAGTTTGATCTGTACCGCGGTGTTTGCCGCCACGCCGTCGCCGATATTGCGGAAGTTGACAACGATCGGGCCGTTGTCCTGGCCGATCGTGAAATAGGTGGGCGAGTGCTGCACATCGGGAGTGTTGAAGCGCAAATAGGCCGCGCTCGGCGGGCGCGTATTCAAGGCGAGACGGCCACAGCCGCGCTGCGCCGGATTGGCTGCGCAAGTGGCAGGCGGCGCAACGACGTCGTTGCCGATGGCTGCATGGACGTAGTAGGGACCAGGTACCCCGATATCGGGTGCGAAATCCGTGCGGATAGAGGCGAAGCCCACTTGACCGGATCCCATATAGGGCACGGTACAAGTCAACAGCTGCCCATCGGCCTCCATCGCGGCCGAGCAGGACCAGGCCGGGATGCCCGAGGTGAAGCCGCTATAGGTGATGCCAAGTGGAAATTTGACCTTGAGAATGGCCGGCGTATTGCTCGGCCCGAATCCGGTATTGCGCATGTAGATGGGAATGATGTTCGACAGCGAGCCTGCTTCAATCGTGCATTCACAATCCCACACGGGAAAGGCATTGCCCGCACCCCAGCCGATGATTTCGATCTTCGATTCCTGCACGATGGGATCAACCGTCGCGCAACCACTGGTGCTCGGCGCAGGTGCGCAGATGAGTACAGGGGGCAGCGGTGCCTGGGCACTGCTGATCGTGGTCGTGATTTCCACTCGTTCCAGCGGCATGGTGAAGTCGGTGTATGCCGTGATCGAGAGGTAACTCATGTTGTAGTTGGTGTCGGTAAGCGTTGTCGTTTTCGTGCAGGTCAATTCGCGCGAATCCGGCCCGCTGACGGTGCAGCTCCAGCCGCCTCCATTGGCGCCGATGAACCGCATGCCTTGCGGCAGGCTCGAGTGCGCCGTGAACAGCCCCGAATACACGATGCCGTCGCCGACATTTTCCTTGCGTACCTGCACGCCGAAAGTGAATTCGGTGCCGTTGTAGGCTGTCGGCATCTGCACGTCGAGGCGCAAGGGACCTGCGTGGACCAGTGACGAAACACTGGTGAGCAGGACGAACAGGAAGCATCGGTTGAGCGTGGCTCGGAAGCACATGGCGATCGGATCCGCAGGATTTCTTTCACGCTAACGACGATCGGCTGCGGCGGTAACCCCGCAAACAGGGGGTGTCAGGGTTGCGTCGGGTTTTTCCTGCTGGTTCGATCGAGGTCGCGAGTCACCATCTCGGTATGCTCGCCAAGGCGCGGTGAACGTTGCGACAAGGCGAGTTCGGCATTCGAGAAACGAATCGGCATGCGCACGCCGGGAATGTGACCCTCTGGGTGATCTGACGATTCCAGCTCGAGTTGCATGCCGCGATGGCGCACCTGGGCATCGGCAAACACTTGATCAATGCGGTTGATAGGCCCGGCCGGAACGCCGTGCTTTTCGAGTTGCGCCAGCAGTTCGTCACGATCACGTTTGATCAGCGCCGCCTCGAGATGCGGGACCAGTGCTTCGCGATGTTGCACGCGTGCGGCATTGCGGGCGAAACGCGGATCCGTCGCCAACCCGGCCTGATCAATCACCGTGCAAAACTGCGCGAACTGCGCATCATTGCCAACCGCGAGCATGATGTGGCCGTCGCGCACCGCGAACACCTGATACGGCACGATGTTCGGATGCGCATTGCCGAGTCGTGTCGGCACCTTGCCTGACACGAGATAGTTGAGATTCTGGTTGGCCAACATCGCGACCATCGTATCGAGCAAGGCGATATCGACCTGCTGGCCGCGCCCTGTGCGTTCACGCTGCGCGAGTGCGGCCTGGATCGCGATGACGCCATACAACCCCGCGCACAGATCGCCGATGGCCACGCCGACTTTCTGCGGCGGGCCGTCGGCTTCGCCGGTGATGCTCATGAGGCCACCCATGGCCTGGATCATCGCGTCGTAGCCGGCACGTTTCGCATACGGCCCATCCTGGCCGAAGCCGGTGACCGAGCAATAGACCAGGCTCGGATTGAGTGCATTCAACGAGGCGTAGTCGAGCCCATATTTCGCCAGCCCACCCACCTTGAAATTCTCGATCAGCACATCGGCATCTGCGACCAGATCGCGCACAAGCGCCACGCCTTCCGCCGTACGCAGATCGGCAATCACCGAGCGCTTGCCTCGGTTGCAACAATGAAAATACGCCGCATCTTCGTTGTTGCCGTCGGCATCGCGAACGAACGGCGGACCCCATCGACGCGTATCGTCACCCTCGGGTGATTCGATCTTGATCACGTCGGCGCCGAGATCGGCGAGGGTCTGCCCGATCCAAGGCCCGGCCAGGATCCGTGCGAGTTCGATGACCTTGAGACCGGCCAGTGGTGTGTTGGATGGATTCATGTCGATCTTTGGAATGAAAAAAGGCAACACCTGCGAGTGAACGAAACGGGGTGCCAAGAGCAAATCATCCTAGCAGTGCGAGGCGCGAATCCTGAAGCGCAAAATTCGGGATTCGCCGCAACGATGCGCTACATTGTCGGCTCCTTTGTTCAAGGACATCAGTCCCCATGTATCGATGGTCTGTGCCCTGCGATGCCCGTTCGAGCGGAGCCTAGCCAAGATGCAGGATCGGATTGAAAACAGGGAACGGGAATGACGTCATCCGATAGTCAGGCGGTCCTTCGCAGCGTCGACGCACGCACGCAATCGAATGGGTTGATGATCATGCGCGCGAGTCGGCTGGAGGCGCTGATCGCGCCCTTGGTCCAATTGCTTGCGGCAACGCGACCGATCAACGTGCTCGCTGCGCAGACCATTGTCGCGGCGCATCCGGGCATGGCGAAATGGCTCAATGGCGAATTGGCGAGAGCGCCTGGAATGGGTGGCATCGCGGCGAATCTTGATGTCACCTTGCCGAGCTCGTGGATCGATGATCTGGCCCGCCGCACTCTCGGCAAGAAGGCGCTGTCGCTGCCGCGCTTCCAGCAGAAACATCTGCGCTGGACGATTCATGAATTGCTCGCGGGCAACTTCGCTTCGATCGGTATCACCGACGCGCGAGTGAGCGCCTATCTGCGCGGAGCAAACGAAGTGAAATCGGACGACGATCTCGCCCGCCGCCGTTTCCAGCTCGCCGACCGCCTCGCCCGGATCTACACTCGCTATCTCGTCTATCGACCGGATTGGTTGCGCGCGTGGGAGAACGGATCGCGCACCGTGGCGACCGCGCACGATGCGGATCCGATGATGCGCGCGACCGAGCGCGATCTGCTTGCGCCACTGTGGCAGCAACTGTGTACGAAACCCGGCATGCATCGCGGCGAGGTCGTTTCCGC
>JBDSPX010000338.1:0-2690 GCA_039930065.1 Dokdonella sp. | reverse complement strand
CTGATCAGGCGCTGGCAGCCATTGGGTCGTTCGGGATGGGATCACCACGCTGCTCGGCTACTCGGCGAAGAGATCGACCAGATCGCCGCGACCGGCGAATCGCTGGGCCTGCAGGAAGTCAGCAGTTCCGCATTGGAGTTGGCTGCTTACCTTTGTTCGTTCATCGACGACAAGCTCGTTCCCAACGAGAAGGCACTCGAAAACCTGGCTGGCATGGTCAACACCCTGGGCGGCGCACTCAGTGAACTGTCTGGTTCCGCCAAGGCTGATGTGCATTCTCTGCATGGTGTTCTGATCGATGCAGTTGATGCCGCTGACGAGCACGTCATCCCGTCAGCACCGCAAGCAGAAGTCGCAAAAAATGTTGGCGAACCTGCGTGGTTGCCACGCGCAACGTGCCTGCTTGGCGAAACTGTCTGCAGCGCGCCGGGCCTGGCCTCGGCGCTTCGTGAGCGGGGTTATCAGGCCAACGAATTCGCGGATATCGAGGGCTTGCTGGAGTTTCTTCGAGTAGCACGGCCGGGCGCCCTGCTGCTGGATGCTCGCGCGCTGCGTCATCTTGGCCGCATCCGTGCGCGACTCGACGAAGGTGATCGTTCCGAAAAACAGGCGCAACCGACCTTGCTGATTTTCTCGCGCAAGGGTGATCTGAGTGATCGGCTGCTGGCCATGCGCGCAGGCGCGGCAGGCGTGTTCAGCACGCCGCTCGATTCGCTGCGTGTCATCGCCTGCCTCGATGAATTGCTCGTGCATGCGACGCAGACGCCTTGGCGAATACTGCTTGCCGAAGGCGATCCTGTCGCGGCCAGCGAGCGTGCGCGCTGGCTGGCCGAGCGCGGCATGACGGTGCGTCTGGCCCACAACGGACAGGCGGCGCTGGCTGCCCTGCCCGATTTTCGCCCGGACGCCATGGTCGTCGATCAGGAGCTTTCCGATGTTCATGGCCTCGAACTGATCCAACTCGTCCGCGACCAGCCTGAGCATATGACCTTGCCGATCCTGTTGATGTCGGCCAACGCCGATATCGGGCAACGTTTCGATGCGATCGCGGCGGGCAGCGATGAGGTTTTGCTCAAGCCTGTCAAGGCCCGTCACCTCACCCATGCCTTGCAATCGCGCCTCAACCGAGCGCGGCAATTGCGCGAGTTGATGGGTGCAAGTGGCAGCGGCGATCCACGCACGGGCCTGCACTCGCGTTCAGTACTGATTGACAAATTGGCCAATGTCGCTGGCGATCGCTCGGCCGCGTTGATGTGCATTGCCATCGATCGATCGCAGGCGTTGCGTGAAAGTATCGGTCTCAGTGGACTGTCAGCGCTTGATTCGCATATCGGCCAATTGTTGCGCAGCCAGCTCGACATCACCGATATCGCCGCGCACTACCAGGATTTCCATTACTTCGTGCTCGTCCACCGTCGCTCGCGCAGTGAGATGACGATGCTTGCCGAAGATATCCGCACCTGCCTGGCCGAACAGCCGTGGGCATTCAATGGCATCGACCACCGACTGACCGCGAGCATCGGGCTGGGCCTGCTTGGCGGTGATTCAATCAGTGTCGACACGATGGTCTCCCACGCCGAAGGCGCGCAACTCGCAGCTGCCCACATGGGCGGCAACCGCGTCCTCTGGTACGAAGCGCGTGAGGCCGCGTTGTTGCCTAGCGATCCGTTGCTGGCCGTTCGCGCAATCATGGGTCGACCGCTCAAGGCCGAACAATCCACCTTCGATTTCCTGCCGATCGTTCCATTGGCCGGCAAACTCAGCGGACAATTCGAGTTGCGCTTTCGCGTCCTCAGCACGCAAAGCCCCGGCAGTTCAATCAGCTACGACGAGATGGTGCCGGCCGCCACCGAGACCAACCAGCTCGCCGAAATTGATCGCATGCTGCTCAAACAAACGCTCGAAATGCGCGGCGAGCAGCTCAAGCGCGGGCGACAGCTGCGCATCTTCGTACCGCAGTCGGTGACATCGCTGCTCAGTGCGGATCTATGCTGGTGGCTTGACCGTGAGCTCAAGGCCCATCATTTGTCGGGTACCGGATTGACCTTGATCCTGCCCTGCTCGCCATTGATCGATGCGGGTGAACGCGGCCGCGAGCGCATCGCCGAGTTGCGCAAACTCGGCATCCGCATTTGTCTCAACGATTTCGGACGCGATTGGGCCGCAGTGCATGCGCTTGGCAGGTTGCAGGCCGATTTTGTCCGCCTCGATCCAACCCTGGTCCACGAACTCGGCAGCATTCGCTCGATTGCCGATACGGTTCTCGCCCTCGTGCGCAAGGCTCACGCCGCCGGCGCTGCGGTGATTGCGCCGGAAACCGACAACATCAATCGCGCCCACCTGCTGCTGCGGCTCGGCGTCGACTACGCGATTGGCCCGGCGTTTTCACAACCCTTGAGCCAACCGGATTTCGATTTCACAAAGCCCCTCTGGTGAGGGGCCGGGAATCGGGAATCGGGAATCGTTCGAGAGGATAACGAAAAAAGACGATTTGAATCACCTGTGGAAAGCGCCTTCAGGCGCGATGCTCTTTTCACAAGGTGAAGAAAGCATCATGGCTGAAGCCAACCCCACAACGCAATCGGGAATCGGGAATCGGGAATCGGGAATCGGGAATCGTTCGAGAGAATAACGAAAAAGGACGATTCGAATCACCTGTAGGAAGCGCCTTCAGGCGCGATGCTCTTTTC
>JBDSPX010000337.1:0-4578 GCA_039930065.1 Dokdonella sp. | reverse complement strand
CGCTGCATGCCTATCGCGGTTGTGACACGCGCTCGGCGCTTGGTGCTTCGCGTGTCGGTCAGCTGATGCTTTCGTATGCACTCGGAGCCGAAGTCGACTACGCGAGTCTTCATGACACGCTTGATGTTGTGCCCACCCTGATCGATGGATGCATCGTGAGGGCAGCGGCATGAACGCGCCAGCGGCGCGCGTCGAGATTCCGTTTTCGGTCGATGCATTGCGCGCGTACCTGTACGGACGCATCGAGGGTGTTGATGGGTCGCTGACGGTGAGCCGATTCAAGGGCGGTCAATCGAATCCGACCTTCCTGCTCGAATCGGCTTCGCATCGCTACGTATTGCGCGCAAAGCCGGCACCGGTCGCCGAGTTGCTGCCTTCGGCCCATGCGATCGAACGCGAGTACCGCGTGCAGTCGGCGCTAGCTGGAACCGATGTGCCAGTCGCGCACATGCACTGCCTGTGCGAGGACGAATCGATCATTGGTCGCGCGTTCTATGTCATGCAGCACGTCGAGGGTCGTGTGCTCTGGGACCAGGCGTTGCCCGACTCAAGCCGCGAGGAACGTGCGGCGATCTACGATGAGATGAACCGCGTGATCAGCGCGCTGCACCGGATCGATCCCGATGCGATTGGGCTCGGCGACTACGGCAAGCACAGTGAGTACATGGCACGACAGATCCGACGCTGGTCGAAGCAGTTCGAGGCCAGCCGCACCATTCCAATGCCGGCGATGGATCGACTGATCGAATGGCTGCCTGCACACCTGCCCATCGCAGATGATGCGGTATCGATCGTGCACGGCGACTTCCGTCTCGACAACATGATCTTCGATCCCGATGCGTCTCGGATTCTTGCGGTGATTGACTGGGAGTTGTCGACGCTCGGCCATCCACTCGCGGATTTCGCTTACCACATGATGAGTCGACATATTCCGCGCGATGGCATGCGTGGCCTCGGCGGTGTCGATATCGAAGCACTCGGCATCCCCGATGAAGCCACGGCGATCGCCGCCTACGAGCGCCGCAGCGGGCGCACGGTTTCCGGCGACTGGAACTACTACCTCGCCTATAACCTGTTCCGCCTCGCGGCCATCTGCCAGGGCATCGCCAAACGCGTTGAAGATGGCACCGCGGCGAACGCGCGCGCGGCTGAACACGGCGCGATGGCCGCACCGCTCGCCGAGCTCGGTTGGCAATTTGCACAAAAATCCGAGGCGTGTGCATGAGCATCTCGGCAGCACGCATGGATCAAGCGAACGCCATCGCTGCGGCGCATCCGCAAAGCTTCGTCACCGATGACGGCGTTCGCGTCGCCTACTATCGCTGGGGGGATGATGGCGGCCAGGTTCCGGTGGCGCTCCATCACGGATTTGCCGCCAGCACCGACGCCAACTGGGTATCGACCGGGGTGGTTGCTGCCTTGCTCAAGGCCGGTCGCTCGGTGATCAGCATCGACGCGCGCGGCCACGGCCGTTCGGACAAACCGCATGATGCGGCGTACTACGGCGAAGCGCGCATGGCCCGTGATCTGCGTGGTCTTCTTGATCATCTCGGCATTGGCGAGTTCGATCTGTTTGGCTATTCGATGGGTGCGGTGGTCAGTCTGATTGTCGCCAGTGAAGACACGCGCGTACGTCGCCTTATCGTCGGTGGCATCGGCGAAGGTGTGCTCGCAACCGGCGGCGTCGATCTTCGCGTGATGGACCGCGCCGCCGTCACCGCCGCTTTGCTGACCGATGATCCAACCACGATCACGGCGCCGGGTGTTGCGGCGTTCCGCGCCTTTGCCGAAGCAAACGGATCCGATCTCAAGGCGCTGGCCGCACAAGCCTCGCGCATGTTCGATCAGGTCATCGAGCTCAAGCGCATCAGCGCCGACACCCTCGTGCTGGCCGGAGAGAAAGATGCGTTGGCGCTGCATCCGCAGCGACTCGCCGCTGCGATTGCGCGCGGCCAATCGATCACCGTGCCGGGCGATCACCTCGGCGCGGTTGCGCAGCCGAAGTTCATCGAGACCGCCATTCACTTTCTCGGCAATTGACGCCGGGCCGAATCAAGAAACCCACGGAAACCTGATCATGCCCGTACACAAGACTCTCCAGGATGGCGTCGCCGTCATCAGCTTCGATCACCCGCCCGTCAACGGCTTTGGCTACGTCGTGCGCAAAGGCGTCGTCGAAGCGCTCAATGCTTCGATCGAGGATGCGTCGGTCAAGGCGATCGTGATCACCGCGGGCGGCACGATGTTTTCTGGTGGCGCTGATATCACCGAATTCAACACGCCGCGCGCCGAGCAGGCGCCGAATCTGCATGACGTGATCGCCGCGATCGAAGCGAGCAGCAAGCCCGTGGTGATGGCGATCAATGGCACCGCACTCGGCGGCGGCCTCGAAGTGACGATGGCCGCGCACTATCGGATTGCCACGAAAGGCGCGCTACTCGGTTTGCCTGAAGTAAAGATAGGAATTTTGCCTGGTGGCGGCGGTACTCAGCGTTTACCGCGTGCGGTTGGGCTCGAAGCCGCGGTCAACATGATCGTTTCGGGCGAGCCGGTCCCGGCCGAACATCTCAGCGGTACGCGTCT
Organism: Dokdonella sp.; assembly: GCA_039930065.1. Lineage (GTDB taxonomy): Bacteria > Pseudomonadota > Gammaproteobacteria > Xanthomonadales > Rhodanobacteraceae > Dokdonella. The sequence goes on along the minus strand of JBDSPX010000337.1, from coordinate 1,995 downwards.
GCTTGATCAGGTTGTCGAGGGTGATGTCGTCGCGGCTGCCATCACATTCGCAAAAACCATCGCCAACAAAAGCGAGCTGCCTCTGCTGAGAAACCTCAAGGTCGAGCACGAGAACGCGGAAGGCTTCCTCGATTTTGCGCGCAACGGCGTCGCTGCCATCGCCGGACCGTTTCCCGCACCGATGAAATGTCTCGATGCGATCGAGGCTTCGTTCCAGAAACCCTTCGACGAAGGCATGGCTGTCGAACGCGCGGGCTTCATTAGTCTGGTCACTTCGACCGAATCGAAAGCATTGCGTCATGCCTTCTTCGGCGAGCGAGCGGCGAGCAAGATTGCCGACGTCGGCAAGGACGTGCAGTCACGCGAGATCAAGCGGGTCGGCATCATCGGTGCTGGCACGATGGGCGGCGGCATCGCGATGAATTTCCTCAACGCCGGCATTCCGGTGACGATTGTAGAGACCAAGCAAGAAGCGCTCGATCGCGGTCTTGCGACGATCCGCGGCAACTACGAGAGCAGCGCGAAGAAAGGCAAGCTCAAGCCTGAGCAGGTCGAGCAACGCATGGGCTTGCTGACGCCGTCGCTTTCGTTCAATGACTTGAAAGATGCCGACTTGATCATCGAAGCGGTGTTCGAAGAACTCGGTGTCAAGGAATCGGTGTTCACCCAACTGGATGCAATCGCAAAACCCGGCGCGATCCTTGCCAGCAATACATCGACACTTGATGTCGACAAGATCGCCGCGTTCACCAAGCGCCCCGAAGACGTGGTCGGCATGCACTTTTTCAGTCCGGCCAATGTCATGAAGCTGCTTGAAGTGGTGCGCGGCGCGAAGACCGCGAAGGATGTGCTCGCAACGGTCATGGCCATTGCGAAAGCGATCCGCAAGACCGCGGTCGTCTCGGGCGTCTGCGATGGCTTTATCGGCAACCGCATGATCGAGCAGTACGGACGCCAGGCCGGCTTCCTGCTCGACGAAGGCGCGACGCCGCAGCAAGTCGACAAGGCGATGGAAAAGTTTGGATTCGCCATGGGACCGTTCCGCATGGGTGATCTCGCCGGCAACGATATCGGTTGGGCGATTCGCAAGCGCCGCTACGTCGAAAAACCGAACATGGTGTACTCAAAGACGGCCGATCTGATTTGCGAGGTGGGCCGCTTCGGCCAGAAGGTCGGCAAGGGCTGGTACGACTACAAGCCGGGCGACCGCACAGCGTATCCCTCCGATGAAGTCGCAGCGATTCTTGAGAAGAACACGCGCGATCTCGGTTTGAGCACGCGCGCGATCAGCGACGAGGAAATCGTCCAGCGTCTGATCTTTGCCTTGGCCAACGAAGGCGCACGCATCCTCGAAGAAGGCATTGCGTCAAAAGCATCCGATATCGACATCGTCTATCTGACCGGCTACGGCTTCCCGCTCTGGCGCGGCGGGCCGATGTTCCATGTCGATCAGGTCGGCCTCTACAACGTGCTCGCGGCGATGCGCGGTTTCGCCCGCGGCTATCAGGGCGCGAGCTGGGAGCCTGCGCCGCTGCTGGTCGAACTGGCCGAATCAGGAAAGTCTTTCACCGGTTGACACTCCATCGCTCGTCGCCCCTGCGAAGGCAGGGGCCCAGTGCCTTTGGGTATGACAAAGCCGCTTGATCCCTCCTTTCAAAGGGATGACGCAAGAACGAACAAATACAAAACCGAATCGAGGTACACCGTGAAACAAGCCGTCATCGTCTCCACCGCGCGCACCGGACTGGCCAAGAGCTGGAAGGGCGCATTCAACATGACTCATGGCGCCACGCTTGGCGGTCATGTCGTCAAGCATGCCGTCGAACGCGCAGGTATCGCCGCTGACGAAATCGAGGATGTGCTGATGGGCTGCGCCTGGCCTGAAGGCGCGACCGGCAGCAATATCGCGCGGCAGATTGCGATTCGCGCGGGGCTTCCGGTCACGGTGCCTGGCGCTACCGTCAATCGATTCTGCTCATCCGGCTTGCAGACGAT
>JBDSPX010000336.1:0-10461 GCA_039930065.1 Dokdonella sp. | reverse complement strand
GTTGCAAGAAGGCGGCGGCGGAAAACAGCGATACCTGCGTATGTGGACATATCGACTGCGCTATCGAGCCTGCGCTGCCGGATCCTTTCCTGATTGCAGCGATTTAGGAATGGGGCGAGTCCGCTTGACGGAGTTCAAGTTCGAAACGCGTTCCGCATCCAGGCCACGACTGCATGCGAACGGCGTGACCGAGCATGGCCGCAGTCCGACTCGCGATCCACAGACCAAGCCCCAGGCCCTCACTCGACGGGTCGCCTTGCTGGAAGGCATTGAAGATAACATCGGCCCGCGCGGATTCGATGCCGACGCCCGTATCAATCACTTCGACAACGACACTGCCGCGACGTCTCCTGCAACCGATGAGGACACTCCCCTTCTCAGTATATTTGATGGCATTGCTGATGAAATTACCGACGATGGTTGCCAGCAACTCAGGTTGGCTCTCGACAACGGCGCTGCTGCGCACATAGCGAAGGGAGAGCCCCTTGCGCTGCGCAATGGCACGCCACGGCACCAATAGTGGATCGAGCACGGAATCCAGCGAAAATTCGCGTGTCCTCGGCACACCGTCAGCCTCATCGGTCGTTGCCAAAGCGACGAGCTTGTTGAATTCGCTGTCAATTTGCGCAAACGCGTCACTGGCGACGGTCAGACGCTTCTGCAACTCAGGCCCCACTTCTCGGCGCACCTTTTCGATTGCGTAGCCGCCTGATCGCAACGGCGTTTTGAGGTCATGCCCGACGATGGCCAGCAGTCGTTTTTGAAAGCCGGCGGCACGCTCCGCGAGTACCAGCGCCTTGCGCAATTCGAGTTGGGCCATGACTTGTCTGGCCAGGGCTTTCAAGGCCAGGGATTGTTCATCACTGAGTACGCGCGGCTGCATGTCGAGTACGCAAACCGTGCCGAGCGTGAGTCCGTCGGGGGTCAATAGCGGCGCACCTGCATAGAAGCGCAAACCGGGATCACCGGTTACAAGTGGATTGGCACTGAAGCGCGAATCCTGCGTCGTATCACCGACGATGAACAACTCATTTTGCAGAATTGCATGCGCGCAAATGGATGGGCCGAGCGGCATCTCGCGAAGGCCGAGTCCGATTTCGCTCTTGAACCATTGCCGACCGGAGTCGATGAAATTGACCACGGCGATCGGTGCGCCGCAGATCAACGCCGCGATACGCGTGACATCGTCGAATGCGCCTTCGATTGGCGTATCGAGAATGCCATAGGATCGCAATGCGGCGAGCCGCGCTACTTCATTGACTGGAACCGGCGGACAAGCAGGAAATGCAGACATGTGTATGCCGGACAAAAGAGATAACGCATGCTAGCGAAAGCTCACCTCGGCAACAATCGAATCCCGCACAGCCGCCTCGGTGGCACTTTCGACTATGGCTGCGAGAGCAATTCCAGAATGCGCCCGGTGACTGATTGCACGTTGTACTCGTCGATGCCACCGCCGTCGCTGTTGGACATGGCGATAACCACATACGGATCTTCCCCCGCGTTCTCAAGCATCCACGCATGGGTCAGGACATGCAAACCGTGCGCACCCGAGGCCAGACTGCCGCCCTTGTACCAGACACGATCCCAGCGATCGCGTACCTCCGGTTGCGCTGCACCGGCGCCGAGGGCGGCATCAACAGTCTTGAATGCTTCGGACCCTTGCGGCAACCGTCGCAGTTTGGCGAAGGCGCGACATATGTCGAACGGACTCGCACGCCAGGTTCCCGAAGTCAGCAACGATTCGTGAAAGTAGGAACCGCCCGTGTTCGGCCCCAGCGGCTCGATGCTGTCGTGCAGAAACTGGTATTTGAACGCTTGAGTGCCGTTGACGTAGCTCTGCGCCACGTTGAGCGGAAATGACAGGAACACATGGAACTGCTCACTGATACCAAGCAGCGGCTGCAACAGTTCCGGTTGAGCAACGCCGTATTCGGTGACGATCTGATCGAGTCGCGCTCGTCCGACGCGCTGATGCAAAAGGTCGGTCGCGGTGTTGTCGCTGATGCCCATCATCAACACGGCAAGATCGCTGAGCGGAAACGGCGTATTCAACGGCTCGCTATTGATCGTTCCTCCAGGCGCGAGCTCACTGGCAATCAGCGGCAGGATTTCAGTCGACGAAAGCGTGCCTTCGACGATCGATTGACCGATCCCTCCCAGTATCCAGGTCTTGAAGATCGAGGCCGTTGCCCGTGGCGTATTTGCATTGCGATCCTGCAGGGTGGTGCACTGGTTGGCGCTGTTGATGCGCCCAACCAGCAATGATGGCGCGGAGGAAAGCGTCGCAAATTTTGTCGCCGCCTGGGCAAGGGTGAGAGTCTGGTCGGCCGGGTACTGCACCGAGCCGTAGTAGTTATTCACGTACAGCTCGACGATTTTCTTCGCGCCGGTGTAGTGCGCGCCGAGGATCAAGTACCCCGAGGGCGAAGGATCGCCCGGCGAATCGATTACGACGACCGTTTTTACGGGCGTCACCGCAACGACATCGCTGATGCGAGCGTTCGGGTGCGCGCTACGCACCTGATTCACAAAGGCCGCCATCGCCGCAAAATCGAAAGCCGGATCGAAATGTGCCGTCGCCTCTGCCAGCGTGGTTGTCTCGCCGGCAGCGAGTTCGCTAATCAACCACTGTAGCTGATCGACGGCAGGCCCGGGCGGCAACTGATACTGACCCGCAACGAGTGGAAACCGCGGGGTGATCGTCGGCGGATCGAAGCTGTCAACGAACAACTGGGCTTGTGCCGAGGGAATCAGCAACAGACAGATCAAGGCAAATACAAGATGTTTCATGAGCACTCCTCCAGTTGGATCGGCATTTACGCGTGTACGCACACGAGCGCTGCCTTATCTCTCCGGGGCTATTGCGCAGAAGCGTGAGCAACCGGCTCAAGTTCGAAAAACTCGATCGACGGAACCGGCGCCTCAATCGCGAAAGGCGACTGAAACGCGCCATCGCTGGCCATTCCAGATCGAAACGAAACGGTGCGCGTCGTCAGCCCGTGTGCTCGTTGTCCAGGGCATCGCGTAAATCTGTCAGCGCCCGATGGATCGCATCGGGTTCACGCATGGCCTTGCGCGCGCTGCCGACGGCCCTTCGTACTTCGGGCGGAGTTTTGCCGGCCTCGATCAAGGCGATTGCCGGATCACGACAACCGATCAGCGTGTCGATCCAATCCGCCGGCTGCACCTTGCGCGAGCGTCGGGTTGCCATGCGTGTCGCGCGGAGTGCTGGAGCGACTCTTTCCACTTTTTCTATCGAAACTCCGAACGCTACCGATGTGCGCGGCTCAATCGTCGGATCCAGCGCGTCACCGAGAGCGGCCAGTGCGTCGGCAATGCGGCGACGCAGGACATGTCTTGATCGCACTGGAAAAACCAACCACGCAGACGCCACCCCGATGATCGCTCCGATGCCGATTTCTTGCATGCGCAATACAAGGAGCGACTCCGCTGCCTGTCCTTCAAATCCTTGCAGCAAGGCCAACGCGAGGGTGACGAACAACGCCCACCACGCGTAGGAAATTGGCCGCAGCCAGATGCCGAGGAATACGGCGGCAAGGATCAGCGCCAATGTAAAATCATCATGTGTGCCGACGTGAACCACTGCGCTCAACGCGAGTACCGTACCGAGCATCGCGCCGAGCATGCGCAACACACTCTTGTAGGCGACGTCGAGTCGGCCTTGATTGCCTGCGTTGACGATATACGCCGTCAGCACGACCCATGCCCAACGCTGCGGAAAAATCAAATAGCCCACCGCAAACGCCAGCGCGAGGGCGACCATCATTTGCAAGGCCATGCGCGTGCTTGCAACCGGTCGCAAGGTACTTGCTGCTTCCTCCGCGCGCTTTGCTTGCGGCTCCCCCGGCAACGGCGACAACCATTTCAGCTTTCGACCGAGCGCATGGAAGATTGCTACCCAGAACAATGCAAGCAAGGCGACGAGGATCGGAATCAGCGCCGCCATCATCGGCCCAATCCGCGTGGAGGGTGTGTACGGCGTGATCAGGATCACGATGAAGGGCATTCCGATCAACGCTCCAGCGCGACGCGGCAACGGTCCGAACCGGCGCATCCAGATCGAAATACCCATTCCGATAACGAACGCGCCAGCACCCACCCACGGATAGTGCAACAAAAGAAAACCGACCCCCAGCGCCGCCAGACTGACCATCGGCAAGATCACCGCCGCCTCAAGCCGACCGCGCAAATCACGATCGAGATGACTGCGCGACAAGGCATATGCGAGGACCACGGCGAGAGTCAGCGGACCGGGCTCAGGGTCAAGAACATAAGCGCACGCCATGGTCGCGAACGCCGCAAGCATGGTGAGCAAGGCCTCCAGAAACGCGGCGCGAACGCGACCCGACATGATTCCACCCGCTTGGCTCATTGACGTGGTCTTGGCCCCTTCGGATCATTCATTCGGAACTTTTTTTTTGGATGTTGACGTCCGCAGACTGCGCTCGCGCCCATTGCACCCAGTCTTCGAATACCCACCGATCCCAGGCGGTCGGTGAAGCATTCTCTCTGGCCACATCAATCAATTTCGAAATGTGGGCGGAAGTGGGTTCAAGCCGCGCGTCGACATAGGCGCTGGCAATACGCAGCTCGCGAGCCATGCGCTTCTCTCCGCGTCCATTGGCTACCATCCATTCCAGAATTGATTCGACGCGGAGACGGGCTTCTTGCCAATGACCGCCGGCAATGCTGGCGAAGGCACGCTCCGCTTCGGTCGATCGAACTTGCAAACTCTCTGGACCGTAAATGGAAAGCTCTATCTTGTAGCACTCGGCGAGAAGTGCGTCGCCACGATCGGGTTCGCCGTCGAGTACATAAAATTTTCCAACAATGCTCAATGACAAGGCTCGCCAGATATCCTTGGAGCTGAAAAATGAGCTGGCGTCCACCATCATGTTTTCCAGTATCACGCGGGCTTCGCGCATGCGCCTTTCGTGATACAGCGCTTCGCCCAGGTACATACGCATCGGCAAAAGCGTTGTTTGGTCTTTGTATTCGTAGTCGCCAGCTACTTTGAGAGCTTCTTGCAACCGCTCCGACGCCTCATGCGGATTGGAATTCGAGACGCTGGTGGCGAGATTGACCTGGGCAGACAGATAGTCTTCGAGCGAGTTGCGATTGCTCAGATCCCTGCGCGTGAGGTCGACAATCTGTTCGTAACCCAGTCGAGCTCGAGCCTTGTCACCCAGGGTCTCCGCATACATGGCGACCTTTGCCATCAAATCTCTCAGGCTCTTGGCGTCGTGCGCGTCACCGTGCGTGAAGAGCAAAAGCCCCGCTTCGGCCTCATCCAACGCTGCCTGAGTATTCCCGTTTCGTTCAAGCGCAGTTGCCAGTTCTCCATGCGCAGACGCAAGCAGATCGGCATCGGGCGGCTCAACCCTTTTAGCAATGTCCAACGCGCTACGTGCGGCTTTCTCTCCAGCATCATAACGACCCAAAAATATGAGCGCATCGGCACTGGCGACCAGCAGGGTCGCACGCGTGAACGCCGGCTGCGTCTGGTCATTTTCGAGTCGCTTGATGCTGCGCTCCAGAAGGGTCACGGCGCTGACATCACCGGATTCGGTTTCTAACGGACTGGCCTCTTCGAACAAATCGGAGAAGTGTGCAGCCAGCGCTTGCGAGCGATCACGTTGGCGTTCGACTTCCGAAAGCTGCTGCTGCTGGGCGATCAAGTGGTACCCCACTCCAGCAACAACTATCAATGACGCCACAATCGCTACCCAGCGACGGCGCACAAAACTGCGCAATAGATAGCCGCGTTCACCACGTCGTGCTTCGACGGGTGCATGTGCAAGCCAACGATCCAGATCGGCAAGTAGCGACGACGCTTCGCCGTAGCGATCGGCCGGACGTTTGCGCAACGCGCGCAAGCAAATCGCATCCAGGTCTGCGTCCGCACCTGCGATCGGCGCGGATGCTTTAGATGGCGCATCTGGCGTTTCGTTGAGAATCGAGTGGATCAGCGCCGCCGAGCCGTTGGCATCGCGATACATCGGCGCTCGCGCGAGCATCTCGTACATCAACACGCCCAACGCATAGATATCGACGCTGACGCCCATCTCCCCGCCATCGCCGGAAATTTGTTCCGGCGCGGCGTAGCGCAACGTCATCTGGCTCTGCCCGTCGGAGGTCAACGGATCATCATCAAGGGCGCGCGCAATACCGAAATCGAGCAACTTGGCCTGTCCTTCGCGCGTGACCAGGATATTCGCCGGTTTGAGATCGCGATGCACGACGAGGTTGCGATGCGCATAGGCGACGGCGGAGACGATATCGCGCAGCAACACGATACGGGATCGCGCATCGGGCGCGTTCTGCTCACACCATTTGTCGAGGCGCTCGCCATCGACAAACTGGGTCGCAAAAAAAGCTTGGCCGTGGCTATCCGTGCCACCATCCAGCAAGGCCGAAATATTCGGATGCTCAAGCCCAGCGAGGATGCGACGTTCGCGTTCGAAACGTCGCGGATCCTCGCGATCGATACCGAATCCGGCGACCTGCTTGATCGCCACGGTCTGTTTGACGCCGCCAAGATCGCGCTCGGCCAACCAGACCACCCCCATGCCGCCACGGCCGAGCTCACGCAGAATCGTGTAGCGATCAAGCTCGGGCGCGGCAGCGCGGGCTCCGACGCGATCGAGCAGTGATAGCGGCCTGGCCGCTGAGGCAAGCTGCTGGCGCAGACGTTGAGCAAACTCGGGGGATTCCAGTTCGAGCTCGAGTAGCCGGGCAACGCGAACTTCGGGAGTTGCCTCGATCAACTCACCAAATGCGGCTTTGAGTCGCTGGTAGTCAATCGCCTCGGTCGGTTCCATTATTTCAATCCACGGCAGAAAACAAGTTGCACTTGAGCCATGCACTCGCATGTGCCCATTCACGATTGACCGCCGAGGGATGCAGCTCCAGCGCCTGTGCGGTCTCTTCAATCGTCATTCCCGCAAACACACGCAACTCGACTACCGATGCCGCGATCGGATCGATCTTGGCCAACGCCACCATCGCCTGATCCAGCGACACCATCTGCTCGGGCGATGCAGTCAGCACAACATCGTGCCGATCTGCATCGAACGACACGGGCTGCTCTCCCGCGCCGCGCTTTTCCGCGAGCTTGCGACGCGCCCGATCAACGAGGATCTGACGCATCGCGCGTGCCACGATGCGTGCGAAATGCCCACGACTCTCGGCCTCCGGCGCGCGTGCTTTAAGCAGTTTCATCAGTGCGTCGTTGAGCAAGGCTGTCGGCTGCATCGTCTCGTGACCCGATTCGCTGCGCAGCACCACCGAAGCCAGCCGTTTCAGCTCCGAATACAGCTGCCCGAACACGCGGTCACGCGCGTGCTCGTCGCCGTCCTGCCACTGCCGGATCCAGCCAGTGATGTCATCGATCGTGCTTTGCATCGCGCCATGATAGCGGCGCAAGAGACTGACACAAATGACCCCTACAAAATAAGCCAACCGGTCCTGTCGCTGGAAGCGCTTTCGGATTTACGAAACGCGAGGAAGCTTCCATACCGAAATTCGCGCGGCGGGGCAGATGACGAAGAGCGACCTGGGACGATCAATCAAACCCGTCCACGAAGATCGGAAACTGGTCATCCTTCACGCAAGTGATGAATCCATCTGAGTTGCCACCGCCATAATTCGGACGAGCACTACCAGACGTGTACGGGACGTAAGGACCGCTCGTGATGCCGCCAATGCAAACGCGACTCAAGCCTGAGTGAGCAATCGTCAGGCTCTGCGTGCCGAGACCCACCTCCCCATTGCTACCCCACCGCAGGCTTGAGAAATTTCCGAGCATAGAGTTCGGTATGCGTGTAATAAAGGCCGATGTGCCGACCAGAGGCGGCGCGCCCGGAAAGTCGGTCGACTGAGTACTTCCGGTCATAAAAATATCGCCTTGGCGGTTCACAACCACACCATAGACGACGTCACCAAAGTCTCCGCCGACGTATGTGGCGCGCCCGCGAGCACCAAGGTCGGTAGCGAATCGCACCAAAAATCCATCCAGCTCGCCATGCAATTCATCCTGAACTGTTCCAGCGGCACCTGGTAGCGCGGGTGATCGGGTAGCACCCGCAACCAGAAGTCCGCTGGTAATCGGATCGAATTCGAGCGAGTTGGGAGATTCATTACCACTTCCGCCGTAGTAACTCGAACGACGGCGCAGGTCTAGGTTTCCGGAAAAGCGCGCAAGTTGCACATCGTATCCGCCAGCGAGTTGGCTTTGTGCCGCACCGGCGAGATTGCCAAGATTGGTTGAAGTGGTTCCGCCCGCCACGACCACGTCGTCGGTCACAGGATCAATCCACATCCCAAACAGGTCGTCGATGCCATTGCCGCCCTGGAAGGTGGATGCAGCCAAGCTACGCAAATCCGTGCTGAAGCAGGCGATAAAACCATCCTGATTTCCACCGCCACTCGTCGGTTGAGCCCCTGCTTCACTTGCGGGCAAGGTAAGGGAACTACTGCTACCGACGATAAAAATGCTGCGATCTGTTTCGCGGATCTTGATACCCACACCGTACTCAGTGCCCAGCCGCCCAAAGAATGTCGCCTGTCGAATCTGATCGAGGTTGGGTGAAAGCCGCGCCACGAAGGCATCAAAGCCACCGCCGGGAATTGACTGAGCCGCTCCAGCGATGCCCGGCAGCGTCGCCGAATTGCTGTAACCAACGATGAAGACATCCCCGGTGCTCGGATCAAGAGCTACGCCATAAGCCGTGTCTTGCCCATTGCCACCAAAGTAGGTCGCTGCGAGTAGCGTCCGCAAATCCGCACTGAAACGTGCAACAAAGCCCTCGCTGCCACCGGAAAAGAATGTGTCCGCTGCACCGATCGTGATGGGTGCATTCGCTGAGTTGGTTTCGCCAACCACGATGATGTCTTGAGTGTCGGGATCAACCACCATGCCGTTGATCCGCTCAGAGTTGCCGATACCGTTGCCGCCAAAATAGCTGGCCACCCATGGCGGCAGATTCGGAATCGAACCATGAGACGGGGGCGAGCTGGCATTTGCTGACCCGAAAGCCAAAGCGGTCAATGTCACGAAGCCGGCGAGAAATCGTTTGAACGACATCATGGTTGGAACTCCATAGGGGTTTCCTCGCAGTACGCAGTAGCGCCCGCTTTTCTTCGGTCGGCGCCAAATCAAACTCAAATTTTTTGTTTTCTATTGGATCGGAACAGCTGCATTGCGGGCTCCCGGAGAAAGCGCTGTCGTTTTGCGTACTGCGATTCAGAACGTGGCATTTCGCTGACGTCGGAGTTGAGTCCATGAATCGCAAGATCCCTGCCCGCCTGCTTGGTGCAGCCCTGCTCGCTGCGTGTTCCTTCGCCTCGGCAGCCAACGTTGTCATGACGGATGACTTTTCGAACGCGAAGAGCGGCTGGCCGCACTCGGGTGCCACGAGCGTTGAGGATCTGGGTTTTGCCATTTATGCCGATGGCGACTATCAGCTCACACCCGTCGCGGATCATGTGTTCGGCTACGTGAAGGCGCCGAAGCAGGCGCAATCAGGCGATGTCTCGATTGAATCGGACATGTTCCTGCTGGCTGGTGTCGGCTCGGGTCTGGCCGGCTTGGCTTGTCGGGTCACCGATGCGCAGAACTTCTATGGCTTCGCCGCGCGTGGCGATGCCGTGCTGATGATCTTCAAGGTGATCAAGGGCGAAGTCACGCCGCTGGCGCATGGGCGTTTGCGCAGCGTGCTCGCTGGGAGCGTCGATACGCGCCTTACCGCGAGCTGCAAGGGTGACGAGCTGCGCCTGAGTGCCAAGGATGGCGACAGCCTGGTGATCAAGGACAGTGCTCTGACCCAAGGGTCGGCTGGTTTGATCATTCTTGGGGAGAAAGCCGCTGGAACAATGGCGACATTCGACAACTTCACCTTGAGCTCACTCGGCCATTGAGTCATCCGATTGCGAGCACGCTGCCGATGTCCACCAACGCAGTGCAGAATGCGGCATCGGTAGTCACTCCCGATGCCGCCCACTTCGCCGCGCCGCTGTGTCAAAACTGCGGCGCGGATCAGCATACGCCTTTCTGCCCTCAATGCGGGCAGAAGCGTGTGGACCGTGTCGGCAGTTGGCAGCTCGGTCAAGAGGTGTGGAACAAGTTCAAATGGTTCGATGCGACCGTCGTCGTAGCAGCGCGTCGTCTGCTGCGGCGGCCGGGCATAGTTGCGCGTGAATACGTGTTCGGTGCACGCAAACGTCACTTGAACCCGATCAAGCTGTTGCTCGTCGGCATTGGGTTTCTCGTGCTTATTGTTCAGCGCGGCAACTATCTCGCTTCTGCCAATGCGCCCGTTTCCAGTGCAATGGCGATTGTGCAGGCGTGGGCCAATCTGTCGTTTTCGCTCAGCGTTTGCGCGATCGTGCTGGCCACGTGGCTTTTCTACCGCCGGTATGGCGGATTCAACCTCTTCG
>JBDSPX010000335.1:0-6247 GCA_039930065.1 Dokdonella sp. | reverse complement strand
CATAGGCGGCGCTGAATCGGGTTTCATGCGTTTCAGCATCGAACAGCAGCAAGGAGTCGCTATCGGATTGTTCGAGTTCGGTGTTGGCGACGTTGAAGGTGGCATCGAACTGCCAACGTCCCGCTGCAGGAATCGACGGAGCCAGCGGCAAACCCGTCGCCAGCGCGAACGGATTCTGGTCTCGTGTCTGCAGCCAGCCCGGCGTCGACTCGCTAGCGGGAGCATTTGCGCAGAGGAGTGATGACAATCCCATCAGTGCAAGCGGCAAGGATCGATCGGGCAAAAAGTGATTATGCAAGGGTTTGCGCCGAAGTTTTTCCAGAACTGTCATCACATCCGGAAAACACCAAATCGACCTTGCTCGATCGGCGCGTTGAGCGAAGCCGAGATTGCGAGGCCAAGTACTCGACGCGTATCGACCGGATCGATGATGCCGTCGTCCCAGAGCCGTGCGCTGGCGTAGTAGGGATGGCCCTGGCGCTCGTATTGCTCGCGAATCGGGTTTTTGAAATTGGCTTCCTCATCGGCCGACCAGGCCTTGCCGGCGCCTTCGAGGCCGTCGCGTTTGACGGTTGCCAGTACGCTCGCGGCTTGCTCGCCGCCCATCACACTGATGCGCGAGTTTGGCCACATCCAGAGGAAGCGCGCACCATACGAGCGACCACACATCGCGTAGTTGCCCGCACCAAAGCTGCCGCCAATGACAACCGTGAACTTGGGAACATGTGAGCAGGCGACTGCGGTGACCATCTTGGCGCCATCTTTGGCGATGCCGGCGTTTTCGTATTTGCGTCCGACCATGAAGCCCGTGATGTTCTGCAGGAAGACCAGCGGGATATTGCGTTGATTGCAGAGTTCGATGAAGTGCGCACCCTTGAGTGCCGATTCGGCGAACAGGATGCCGTTGTTGGCAATGATTCCGACCGGATAGCCGTGGATGTGGGCGAATCCGGTGATCAGGGTTTTCGCGTAGCGCGCCTTGAATTCGGTGAATTCCGAGCCATCGACGATTCGCGCGATCAATTCGCGGATATCGAACGGGATGCGTGTTTCGCGCGGCACGATGCCGTAAATTTCTTCTGCCGCGTACGCAGGTTCGCGCGGCTCGATCAGCGCCAGCGGCATGGATTTTTTTCGATTGAGATTGCCGATCAGATCTCGCGCTATGGCCAACGCGTGCGTGTCGTTCTCGGCAAAATGATCGGCGACGCCTGAAATCGAGGTATGCACATCGGCACCGCCGAGCGATTCCGCGTCGACGATTTCCCCCGTTGCGGCTTTCACGAGTGGTGGACCACCGAGGAAGATCGTGCCTTGTTCCTTGACGATGATGGTTTCATCACTCATCGCCGGAACATACGCGCCACCAGCGGTGCACGAACCCATGACCACGGCGATCTGGGCGATACCGAGCGCGCTCATGCGTGCCTGGTTGTAGAAAATTCGGCCGAAGTGCTCCTTGTCCGGAAACACCTCATCCTGCAATGGCAGGAAGGCGCCGCCTGAATCGACCAGATAGACGCAAGGCAGGCGATTTTCCAGTGCCACTTCCTGGGCTCGAAGATGCTTTTTAACAGTCATCGGGAAATAGGTGCCGCCCTTGACCGTCGCATCATTGGCGACTATCAGCACTTCCTGTCCGTTGACGCGTCCAATACCCGTGATGACGCCCGCACAGGGCGCGGCGTCGTCATACATGCCGTGCGCGGCGAGGGGTGACAGTTCGAGAAACGGAGAGCCTGCATCGAGCAATGCGCGGATGCGTTCGCGTGGCAGCAATTTGCCGCGCTCGGTGTGTTTGGTGCGTGCCTTCTCGCCGCCGCCCAGCGCCGTCGTGCGCAACTGGTGCTTGAGGTCGTCGACGAGTCCGCGCAAGTGCTCGGCGTTGGCGAGGAAATCGGGAGAGCGTGGATCGATCTGGGATTGGATGCGGGGCATGGCAGTCGCACTTTGAAATAAACCGATGGATCACATCATAGCGGGTCGCGATTTGCCAACTCGCAGCGCGGAAACGAAACCGGCCGCACTAGGCGGCCGGCAACGCGCGTTACTGAAAACAGGATCAATGCTTTGCAGCATCGTCCTTCTTTTCTTCCATCGCTTCTTTCTTTTCTTCAACTGCGGTCTTGGCCTTGTCGGCAGCATCGCCCACGGCGTCGGCTGCGTCAGCTGCAGTGTCCTTGGCGGCATCGGCGGCGTTGCTGGCTGCTTCCATCGTGGTGGCGGCAGTGGTGTCCATTGCGGCCTTGGTGGCTTCGGCAGCTTTCTTTGCGGCCATGGTTGCGTCGTCGGCGGCTTTCTGGGTCGCTACTGCCGCTTCCTGAGCCGCCTTGGTTGCAGCGTCGGCAGCCTGCTGGGCATCTTTCTGCGAGTTGTCGCATGCGGCCAAGCCCAACGTCAGTACCGAAGCCAGAAGAATATGGGTGATTTTCATGATGTCCCCTCTAGTGAAGCAGCGTTTCAGGGTGTTCGGATATCTACCCGCTGCATTGGCAGTATCCGCAATCAGGCACACAACTGCCTGAGAAATTGATTGGATCAGAAACTTAACTGCCTACTCTAATCCGGCAATTGGAAAGAAATCGTTATGCGAGTTCGACGGCGATCGCAGTGGCCTCGCCACCGCCGATGCACAGACTGGCAACACCGCGCTTGCCGCCACGGGTTTTGAGTGCGTTGATCAGGGTAACCACCAGGCGCGCACCTGATGCACCGATCGGATGACCCAGGGCGCATGCACCGCCGTTGACGTTGACCTTTTCGTGTGGAATGCCGAGCTCGCGGATTGGCGTCATCGCGACGACGGCAAACGCTTCGTTGATCTCGAACAGATCGACATCCTCAACCTTCCAGCCCACCTGTTTGAGCAAGCGCTCGATCGCACCCACCGGAGCGGTCGTGAACCACTCGGGCTCCTGCGCATTGGTCGCATGACCGACGATGGTTGCCAGTGGTTTGAGTCCGCGCTTGCTTGCCTCTTCGGCGGACATCACGACGGTGGCCGCCGCACCATCGGAAATGCTCGATGAACTGGCCGCCGTAACTGTGCCGCCATCCTTGCGGAAGGCCGGCTTGAGGGTCGGAATCTTGCTGATATCGGATTTGCCGGGCTGCTCGTCGGTGGCGAATTCAACATCACCCTTGCGCGTCGACACGACGACCGGGACGATCTCGTCGGCGAAGGCGCCCGAAGCGATCGCTGCCTGCGCGCGCTTGACCGATTCGATCGCGAAAGCGTCTTGCGCTTCACGCGTGAACGAATATTTGTCGGCCGTCGCTTCGGCGAAGACGCCCATCGACTGACCGTCGTAAGGGTTGGTCAATCCATCCCAGGCCATGTGGTCAACTGCGTTGAAATTGCCGTAGCGATTGCCGGTCCGCGAATTTGGCAGCAGGTGAGGGGCGTTGGTCATCGACTCCATGCCGCCGGCGACCACGATGCTGGCCGAACCGGCCTTGATCAGGTCGTGCGCGAGCATGATTGCCTTCATGCCCGAACCGCAGACCTTGTTGATCGTGGTGCAACCGGTCGATTTCGGCAGACCGGCGGCAAGCGAGGCCTGACGCGCCGGTGCCTGACCGAGATTGGCCGGCAACACGCAGCCCATGATGACTTCCGAGACATCGGCTGCCGGAACGCCGGATTGTTCAACGGCGGCCTTGATGGCCGTGGCGCCGAGTGTGGTGGTCGGAACGCCAGTGAACTGGCCGAGGAAGGAGCCGATAGCGGTGCGCTTGGCGCCGACGATGACGATGCCGGACATGGGAATTCTCCGTTGGAAGTGAATGCGTCGACAGGGTGGCTGCCGCGCCAAGGTTAGCAGTCGATTATTGCATGATGTTCAGCGTGCGGCTGGCACGATGTTCCCTCTGGCACTTGAATCTTGCCCTCAATCGGACAAGTCTGAGCCAAATCGAGATGGGGAGACATCATGCGATTTTCCAGTGCGTTCATCGTCTGCTGTTTCGCTGGCACCGCTTCTGCTGCAACCATCAACGTGACCACGCCGGATGATGTGATTGCCGAGAACGGCCAGTGCAGCCTTCGCGAGGCCATCACCGCGGCGAATACGGATAGCGCGTTCATGGGGTGTACGCCAGGCAACGGCGCCGACGAAATCATGCTTGCTGCCCTGGAATATCGTCTCGATATTGCAGGCGCTGGCGAGGATGCAAACGCCAGCGGTGACCTCGATATCCGCAGCGACATGAGCATCCGTGGCGCAGGTGCCGATGTCACCCGAATTCGCGGCGACCGCGACGATCGGGTTTTCGATATCGCCAGTCCGGCAACCACCGTGCTTGTCGAAGGGGTGACGATTCGCAATGGTGCGGGAATGCTCGGCGGTGGCATTTTCAATGCTGCCGGCGTCAGTCTGCGCGTAGAGAATTGTTCGCTCACCGGAAATGCGACGACGCAAGGCGGTGGCATCGCCTCACTCGGAGCGCTTGAAGTCGTCAACTCGGTTTTTCATGCCAACGATGCGACAAGTGGTGGTGGCATTTGGTCCGGCGGCGGCGGAACCACCACATTGCGAAACGTCACATTTGACTCAAACACCAGTCTGGAATCGGGTTCCGCAGCCTCGTTCAACGCGGATGCGACGCTCAACAACGTTACGGTCAGCCAGAATATCGCCGACAGCGACTTCGACGATATCGGAGATGGTGCGCTGGAAATCAACGCGGTGGTTCGGATCTCAAATTCAATTGTTGCGCGGAATCTTGATCTCAGTATTGGCGGCAGTGGCTTGATCAGCCCCGATTGTGCCGTTGGCGTGGGCGGCGCTTTTGATTCGGATGGACACAACCTAATCGGCATCCTCGGAAACGCCTGCGCGCTGTCGCCGGCCGGCGTTGGCGACAAGAGCGGCACGGCGGCCCAGCCCTTGAATCCTTTGTTACAGCCTTTCGCGGTGTATGGCGGAACCGTCGAAGTATTCTTGCCGAAGGCAATCAGCCCGGCCGTTGAAGCGGGAAGTCCACTCGCTGTGGGCATGTCCGGTGCTTGCGAGGCCACTGATGCGCGGGGCATCAGCCGACCGCAGGCGACGCGCTGCGATATTGGAGCTGCGGAACTCGATGACCTCATTTTCCGCGGCGGTTTCGATCCGCCATTGCCCTGAGTGCGGCGCAAACACATTATCGAGACATGACCGAAACGACAGGAAAGGTGCGGCTGCTCAGCATCCAGCAAGCGCGCAACCTGCATCTTGAAGCGCAAGGGCTGTTGCGCAAAACCAAAGTCAAATCGCGACGCGGCGACTTGATCGCTGCGATCGAGCGCATGCAGTTGCTGCAGATCGACACGATCCATGTCGTCGCGCGCAGTCCTTACCTCGTGCTGTTCTCGCGGCTGGGAAATTATCCCGTCGATTGGCTCGGAGAGGCTTTGGAGCGCGGTGAGATCTTCGAGTGCTGGTCGCACGAGGCTTGTTTTGTGCCGACGAAAGCGTTCGATTTGCATCGCGCGCACAAGGAGTACGGCGGCCGCGCCAATCACTGGGCCTGCAAGAACGCGGCGCGGATACACGGCGCACAGCGCAAGGGCATGGATGGCGTACTCGAGCGCATTCGCGAGCACGGCCCGGCCAAGGCTTCTGACTTCGAGGCGACTCAGCGCGTTAAAACCGGTTGGTGGGGTTGGAAGGATGAGAAGCGCTGGCTAGAAGCCTTGTTTGAACGCGGTGAGCTCATGATCAGCAGACGTGAGCAATTCCAGCGTGTCTACGATCTCAGTGGGCGCGTCATGGCGCGCATGGGGGTCGCACCTTTAACCAAAAAATTGGATGAGGCCGAGGTGTCGCGCACACTTTTGCTCAATGCGGTCGAGGCGCTCGGCATCACCCAGGCGCGCTGGATTGCTGATTACCATCGGACAAAACCCCGCTACAAGGACGCCGATCTGGATGACCTGGTCGATTCGGGCGAACTGTTTCGGATCGACGTGCGCGGTTGGGAGAATCCGGCTTACGTACATCAGGCGCACGCAGCGTCGTTGCAACGCGCCATGTCCGGCAAATTGCGCGCTACGCATACGACGCTGCTGTCGCCATTTGATCCCGTTGTCTGGGATCGTGAGCGGGCCAGCTGCATGTTCGGATTCGACTACACGATCGCGTGCTATGTGCCCGAACCGAAGCGGCGTTTTGGCTATTTCGTTTTGCCGATCCTGGATCGTGGCGCGATCGTTGGCCGGCTTGATGCCAAGGCGCATCGCGCTGAGGGGCAGTTCGAGGTCAAGCGC
>JBDSPX010000334.1:0-8126 GCA_039930065.1 Dokdonella sp. | reverse complement strand
TGTTCTAGCGTATACTCCGCGCCCCGCGCCGAAGTGGCGGAACTGGTAGACGCGCCGGACTCAAAATCCGGTTCTGGCGACAGAGTGCGAGTTCGATTCTCGCCTTCGGCACCAATTCGATTGATTCTCCCTGCATGCTTGCGCCTGACCGCGCTCGCGCGGCATCATGCCGTATCGTCCGGGGGGGCTGCTGTGTACAAGTCCGTTCCTACGATTCCCTATCGGGTTTCCCACACAAGGCTTGTCGACTGCGCATGATCGAATTCGGCCACTGCTCCCACGTCGGCTTGCGCCGCGAGCACAACGAAGATACCTACTACGCCGATGCCGACATGGGCATCTGGCTTGTGGCTGACGGCATGGGTGGTCACGAGCACGGCGAAGTCGCCAGCGCGATTGCCCGAGACACCCTGATCAGCGAGCTGACCAAGGGCACGCCGCTGGTTCGGTCCGTCCAGTTGGCCGACGAGGAAATCATCCGTCATTCCAATCGCCGCAGCGAAGCCTTGCCGATGGGCACAACCATCGCCGCGATGCGTCTGGTCGGCAACAACGAATTCGAGATCGCCTGGGTTGGCGACAGCCGAATCTATCTCTGGAACGGTGCGCTCAAGCAGATCTCCCAGGACCACTCCTACGTGCAGGAGCTGATCGACCAGGGCGCGATCACTCACGAGCAGGCGCGCAATCATCCACACCGCAATGTGGTCACCCAGGCACTCGGCGTAACCGACCCGCAATCGTTGCGCGTCGAGCTGGTAACGGGCGAATTCGGCCCGGGCATGCAGATCCTGCTATGCAGCGATGGACTCACCGAAGAAGTCAGCGACGCCGAAATCGCCGCCCTCGTCAGCCGCAGCGAACTTTCCGCCCAGGAATGCGTTGATCAGCTGATCGTCGCCGCCCTCGACGGTGGTGGATCGGACAATGTCACGGTGATCCTCGTCCGCAATCGTTGAGTGCGTTTGAACGATCGCCAGGGTAGCGAAGTATCGATATGCGCTGGCTTTTTTCGCTATTCCTGCTCCTTCCAACATTTGATGTTGAAGGAAGTTCTATCCGGCGATTGTCGGATGATTTTCAAGCAGACGCGTACCAAGCTATTTTTTCAGGTGAGGTCACCGGGATCCATTTGACCAACTACGAAACTCAGCTGTTGGGCAACGAAAAAGATCAACTAATCCTTGGGTTGGATGAAATCGGGAACTTCGCATTAAACGTAGTGGTTGACGAAGTTTTCGACGGCGAAATTGATCCGGCAATTCAAGTAGATATTGCAGGAACATTTCGAGTTCCGAAGCTCGGAGAAACGGGATTGTTTCTGCTACCGAAAAACAGCAAGTTCTCGCAGGTCATCTGGTCAGATGACGTACGATATGCGCGGTTCATGGCGCGGGCCAGAAGCATCAGGCCACCAGGAAACTATTCGCCCAGACCAACGCCATAAATTTTGCATTCTGACCCTTGGTCACTTGGAATTGATCTGGCCCAGGCCAAAATGATCAGCCCGACCAACCAAAAAAAACGCCGTCAATGACGGCGTTTTTGGTTTACGGTGCGGCGGAGCGCAGCGCCGCGAGGGCCGATCGGAATTTGTCGCGTGACCACGAATCCTCATTCTTGATTGTCGCGTAGAGCGCATCGAGGCGGCTGCGCAATTGGGTGGCTTTTTCGCCATCCACCTTGCCGTCGTTCTCGAAAGCGACAACCACCGATTGCGCTGCCATGGCCACCTGTTCGGCTGCCGCGTAATCGCGATACTCTCCGCGATCGGCATCGGCTTCGATGCTTGAAAGAATCACATTGAGACTTTCCGGACCGTAGTTGAATGCGGCGACCGTCGGCAACAGTCCTTCTATCGTTGCATGCAGCTTGCGGGCCGCTGCAAAGGTTGCCTCGCGGCTCTGCGTGGTGGCCTGATGCAAGCCACGCACCTGCGCGAGAACGCGCGCTGCAGCCGCCTTGTCGACGGGTGCCAGCACGTGTCGGAACATGAGGATATTCGAGTCATTCAAGCGAACGACGCCCGGGCCGAGGCCGGTACCCTGACGCGGGCCCCAGGTTCTGCCGGACATGAGCTGGTGGCAAGCATGGCAATCGAACAGTACCAATTCGGGAAATATACCCTTCCAACCCGCTTTTTCGTTGGTGATCAGCTCCAGCAGATTTTCTGCGGCAACGCCCTGGCCGACCGCCCAGTCGCGAACGCCGTTCCATTCGCCTTTGCGCTTGGTCCAGGCTTCACCGATCTTGTAGTGCGGATGCAGCCAGGTGAAGGTATCCAGCTCGAACGACAACCGCGGATGGCCAGCGCCCATGATGCGATGGGTAATCATGCGATCGGCCGTGCCCATGTGACAGGACAAGCACAGGCGCGCCCGCGCAATCGGCTGATCGGTCGGATACATGCCGTTCTTGAGGTTTTCTTGATGGGTCACGCTTTTATCCGCATGCGCGTTGAGCCAGAGCTCGGAGCCGCCATGACAGGATTCACAACCGACGCCATCGGAAATCTGGAATCGATCGCCGCGCTGGTCTGCGGCAATCGAATCAGCATGACAATCGAGGCATACCTTGGCGGTGGCCGGGTCACCGATGCCGAGCTTGCGTGCGATCGCCTTCGAGGCATCGCTGCCGAGCGTCTGCCAGGATTTGGCATGCGGATCGAATTCCTGCCAGATGGCGAACTCGTTCTGCAGCACATTGGAGTCACGGAACGGCTGTGAGGCACCATGACAAACGCTGTTACTGCAACTGGCCACCCCCAGATGCTTGTGCGATTCAATGTCACTGACCGCCGAATTCGCCATCGCAATGGCCGGCAACAAGACCGAAACCATGACGAACAATGCAAAGCCGATACGCTTCATGCTTTTTCTCCCCGTGCCAACCCAGCCGGACTCACGTTCGAGCGGTGTCCCCGCGCCGATTATGCACCACATCCCCGCTATAACTCATCTCGAATCGCGCAAGGTACAAGAAGTCGCGCCACACCGTCGGTTGCTTGATCGAACAGCGCATCAGCGCAGTCGCAGAAAAAGATTCGGCTTCCGTTGACTTGCAGAAGCGACGACCTTAACCGAGTTGATCATGCCCTGAGCCACACGCACTTGCCTCCATTTGCCGCATCGATCGCCGCGATCCGTCGATCATGTGCCTCACTCTCGATCGTGCTTGCACGGAGGACGCGCAAACCGGCTCCCGAAACCGGCGCAGCGAATGTAGACGATTGAACCGATTCGATCGATTCCAGGGCCAAGCCCAGGTCTCCTTGGCCAGCCGTCATTGCCAGGTAAACGTCTGCCAGAAGATACGCGTCAACCAACGCGCCATGAAGTTCTCGGTGTCGATTGTCAACGCCCAAACGTCGGCACAACGCGTTGAGATTGTTCTGCTGGCCTGGAAATCTCTCGCGGGCCAACAGCAAGGTATCGAGAATTTGCACATGGTTGCGCAATGCACCAATTGGCGGATCGACCATGGCCAACTCGGCATCGAGGAAGCCGACATCGAAACTCGCATTGTGGGCGATGATCTCGGCGCCGCCAACGAACGCGAGGAATTCGCTCACGACATCGCCAAAGCGTGGCTTGTCGATGAGAAATGCATCTTCAATACCGTGCACCGCGCGCGCGCCTTCATCGACGGCGCGATCCGGATTCAGATAGGTATGCCACGTGCGCCCACTCGGTCGCCTTTCGAGAAGCTCGACACAGCCGATCTCGATGACCCGATGGCCCTTCTTGACTTCGAGACCGGTCGTCTCGGTATCCAGCACAATCTGCCTCACTTCGACTCCATTGCCTGATCGCGGATAGCTTCGGCGGCCATTCGAGCAAGCACATCCACGCGCTCGTTTTCAGCGTGGCCGGCATGGCCTTTGACCCAGCGCCAATCCGATCGATGGGTTGCCAGGGCTGCGTTGAGGCGCTCCCAAAGATCCCGATTCTTGACCGCCTCGCCACCTGCGGTTCGCCAGCCTTTGGCGATCCATCGCGGCATCCATTCCTGGATCCCGCGCATGACGTACTGGGAATCGGTCGTGATCCTGACCGAGCACGGTTTGCGCAGTGCCTCCAGTCCTGAAATCACGGCAAGCAACTCCATTCGATTGTTGGTCGTGTGCGCTTCGCCACCGTGCAGTTCGCGCTCACTCTGTCCGTGGCGCAGCAGCGCCCCCCAACCGCCTGGTCCAGGATTGCCCAGACAGGCGCCGTCGGTGAACAACTCGACGTCATTCACAGGCCTGCGCGCCGGGAAGGAAATTGCGCCATTTCAGGATTCATGACGACTCGTCGTCTACGCGCAGCCAATGGCACGGGGCGCGATGATTCCCGTTGCTTGCGGATTTCAACGCAACACACGCCGTGCCAACGCCTGCCAGCCATCAGGCTGGAGACTGATTGTGGCAAAGGCCAGCTGCCGCCCAGGTAGTCACGATGGATACTCACGTGCCCACCCGAGGCGATTGTTCGGCGCACTTTCTCATTTGCACTCCAGTTCGGTGCGGACATGCCTTTTAGCGACTGCTGCAGCCACCAGATTCGCCAACTGCTGAGCGGATTGAAATCATAGAGGAACATCAGACCGCCCGGCGCAAGGATGCGCATCAACTCCTCACCCGTCTGCATCGTTGCGCTGGCGTCCTCGAACAAATGGCGGACGACGATCACTTGCATGCAATCATCGTCGAACGGCAACGAATCCGGGGCGCACTCCAGATCGCCTGTCATCTTGTCGTCCAGCGGGTGAATTCGGGTCAATTGCGGATGAGCCGTGAATCCCCTCTCGCGCCTGCCACTGGTTGAAATAGGCGCGATTGAAAGAGCCGGGCCATCGGCGACGGCAAGTGAACGATTGCGTGCATGCTCCCATTCCAGGCTCAGCAGATTCCTGACTTCAGTCATCTCGAAAATACTGGCCGGTAGCAATTGCACAGGATTGAGTGTCCGCAATTCAACGTGTGGCTTCGGAGTTTACCGCAGTCATTCGCTTCCGATTTCCTCGGAAGCTTCGCGCGTCGAAGCTCGTTATAGTTGCGCAATGACTAAACTCCACCTGCAAGCCTTGCCCGCGCTCAGCGACAACTACATCTGGCTGCTTCACGACGAAGAGGGAAATGCGCTCGTCGTCGATCCTGGTCAGGCCGAGCCCGTGCTCGACGCATTGCATCGCGAGCGATTGCAATTGCGAGCGATCTTGTTGACACATCATCACCCGGACCACATTGGCGGGGTTGAAGCGCTGGGCAAAGCTGCCGAGATCGACATCTACGCACCGGATGATCCGCGAATTGAAATCGCTACTCACCGAATCGCGGATGGCGATCACATCAAGGTCTCAAGCCCGTCGTTTGCGTTCGACGTCATTGGCGTCCCGGGACACACCAGCAGCCATGTCGCCTTTCATGGCAACGGCTTTTTGTTCTGCGGCGACACACTTTTCAGTATTGGCTGTGGCCGAATATTTGAAGGCACGCCCGAGCAGATGCTGACTTCTCTGGATCGTCTGGCCGCCCTGCCCGGCGATGTCGAAATCTGCTGCG
Source organism: Dokdonella sp. (assembly GCA_039930065.1). Taxonomy (GTDB): domain Bacteria; phylum Pseudomonadota; class Gammaproteobacteria; order Xanthomonadales; family Rhodanobacteraceae; genus Dokdonella. The sequence goes on along the minus strand of JBDSPX010000334.1, from coordinate 2,581 downwards.
GGCATGAATACACCGTCGCCAATTGCTCGTTTGCGCTATCGGTCGATCCGCGAAACATCGCTCTACGCACCCGCCTCGAATCGGCACGCGCCTTGCGCGCCAGGGGCCAACCGACCGTTCCCTCACGATTGAGCGAAGAGCTGGCCTGCAATCCTTTCATGCGAATCGACGCGCCCGCTGTTATCGAGTCCCTGAGTGAGCTAGCGCCAGCGGCGACGAACCGAATTGCAAGATTCGCCGCAATGCGGCAAATGAAGGATTCGTTCCGCGCATGAGACTGGCAACCTATCGGACATGGTGGCAGCTCGCGGCCACCTGCCTGCTATCGACCCTTGCCGCCTGCAGCGTCGTAGAACAACGTCCAATCCCTGCCAAGACTACCCAAACGCTTGCCAAGACGACCCAAAACGCCGAACGCGAAGCCGGGGTGGGCGAGCCCGCACCGCCCTCAACAACTAATCCGTTGACGCCTTGGCAAAGATTGCGACAACGCTTTGCGCTGCCGGGTTGCGACTACAGCGATGCGGTGATCGCAGAAGCGAGACGCTACACAAGACAACCGAAGCATTTCAGCAACAACTGGCGAGATGCAATGCCATTGCTGTTGCTGGTGCTCGAAAGAATCGAACGACATGACCTGCCGGGCGAGTTTGCCCTGCTGCCCTATGTCGAGAGCCATTACCGCCAACTCCCTGCGAGAAGCAATGGTGCAGCTGGCATGTGGCAATTGATGGGGCGCACCGCCGTCGATCACGGATTGCGCGTCGGCCGCGACCACGATGAACGCCTCGATGCGCTAGCAGCAACCGATGTGGCGATTGAATTGATAGAACGATACGACCGCGAATTTGGCGATTGGCGTGCAGCCGATCTCGCATTCAACGCAGGAGAATTTCGCGTCAAGCGCGCACTGGCAGGTCGCCAGGCATCCGATCTGAGCGCAGAAGATCTTGCCCACATGAAATTGAGCGCCACCACACATCAGCATCTGGTTCGCCTCATCGCGCTTGCGTGCATCATCAAGGAACCACAGCGATTCGGGGTTACCTTGCCAGACGTGGATCCCGCCGCGGAATTGAAAGAAGTCGCTCTTCCGGTCGCAATTGATCTTCGCCTTGCCGCAGCGCTTGCCGAGCTACCGCTGACCGATCTGTTTCGCTTCAATCCAACCTGGATCGGTCAGCCCAGTCAATCCGGGCCAGCAATCCGCCTACTTTTGCCAACCGCAAACGTCGATCGATTCAATGAGGCACTGGCCTACATCCCAGGGTCAAGCCTTGGTGCCTGGCACGTCCAACGCATGGAGTCCCCCACGTCCCTTGATGAACTCGCCACCGTTTTGAACACCGATCCATCGGTTCTGGCCCTCGCAAATCGGCTTGAGCGTGGCTCTTCACTGCTGCCTGGACAAACCCTGTTGCTGCCGGGTGTCCAAACAAGCTTCAAAACTGGTGAAAATATCGGCGAGACGCATACGATCAAGACAGGAGACACGCTATCGGCAATCGCGCACCGCTATGGAGTGAGCCTCAAAAACCTGCTGCACTGGAATACTCTTACGAACAAATCAATTCTGCGAACCGGCTCAACCTTGCGCATCCAGGCACCATCACCCTGAGCGCGGCGCCAGCGAATCACTCCCGGCGGCGAACGCGTTGCGGAGAACTGTTGATTCGCCTCGCCTACAACAAGAAGGGCCGCATTGCGGCCCTTCTTGTTGTCATCGTATTTCAAACATCTACATGCGGTCTTCCGCGACCTTGATATCCATACTTGCGCGCAAGGCAGCCAGAAAGTCTTGCGATGCCGCACTCGAAATCGCCTGTTGCAACGTGTTGCGTGCTGATTCGCGCGTCGGCATGTCGACGGCCGTCGGGTCGGCGTCAGCGACGTTGTCCAGGCGCAGCAACGCGTATTCATCATTGGGCAAGGAAACCAGCTGCACCTGCGGCTTATCGCTAGCCGGGCGCGAAAGGCTGAAGGCAGACTTGATCAGCGCGGCATCAACCTTGACGGCACTACGCGTGATGCCGTGCTCCTCGGTGACCTCAAGCTTGGACTCCGAAGCAATTGAATCGATTGATTCGCCCTTTTCAAGACGAGCAAACAGTTCTTCCGCATGGGACTTCGCTTGCTTGCTGACTCGCGCCTCGATGATGCTGCGTTGGATGTCGGCACGTACTTCTTCGATCGGTCGCGGCGTTGCCGCCTTGTGTTCATTCACACGAACGATCGCGATGTGGTTTGTGCCAAGATCGATCTTGTCCGAATTGTTTCCCTGCACCAGAACCTGATCCGAAAATGCCGCTTTCACGATAGCTGGGTTCGCCGCGATCCCAAGGCCGCCCAATCGCGAGAAGAGTGGCGTCTTTTCCACCTTCAGGCCGAGCTCTTTTGCCGCCGGCTCAAGAGAGGTCGAGTCTTCATAAGTCAGATCGATCAGACGCCCGGACTTCTCGTTGTAAACGCGCTCACGCTCGGATTCAGCGTAGTCCTTGGCCAGTTCATCGCGCACCTCCGCAAAGGTTCTGGTTGCGCCAGGACGAACATCGCGAACCTCGATCACATGGTAGCCTTCGGG
>JBDSPX010000333.1:0-3433 GCA_039930065.1 Dokdonella sp. | reverse complement strand
AAAGCGACCAGCAACGCCCCGATCAGCAGAATACGATGAGTTCGAGAACGGCTAATGGCATGCATGGCGGCATCCGCAGTAGATTTAGAACGATCCAAACGCTAACGCTAACACGGGAGTGGCTCGGGAGCATGCTGCAATGCACAGTGTGCCCTAGGGCAGACAAATGCATACTGCCAGTGTTTAGATCGATCCAATGTGATGGATTGACCGCCAATAAAGCGAGTGAACTTGCGCCAAAGGTGTTTCTGACTCGGCAAACGCGCATGGCCTCCAAAATGGGAAAAGCGGCTGAAGCCGTTTGCTACGAAGAGCGCCAAGGCATAGGGCCAGCGCGGGTGATCGCGGCTATTTGTGGGAGAGGCCTTCAGGCCCGATGCTGCGCCAATTGCGAAAGAGCATCACACCCAAAAGGGACAAGCGGCTGAAGCCGTTCCCTGCGAAGTGCGAAAAGAAGGCGCTGTTTATCCACAAGAGGCAACGAGAAGACTCTACCTGCATGTCGAAAACTCCCCGCCAGAAACTCACCCTAAACGATGTCGCGCGTGGCTGTGGCGTGTCGCGGGCGACCGTGTCGCTGGTGCTGCGCGGCAGTCCGCTCGTGCATGCGGATACGCGGGCCAAGGTCGAAGCGGAAATTCGGCGCATCGGATACATATACAACCGGGCTGCGGCCAACTTGCGCTCGCAGACTTGCTCAAGCGTCGGTCTGGTCGTCAACGATCTTTCGAATCCATTCTTCGCTGAATTTGCTGCGGGCGTCGACGAGGCGCTGGCCGAGGTCGGCTACGTCACCTTGCTCGGAAGCACTGGTGAATCTGTGCAGCGACAACAGGCGGTGCTGGCGTCACTCGCCGAGCATGCGCCAGCAGGCATCATTCTTTCGCCGGCTGAGGGCAGCGATGGCGCGGCGGTGGCGCGTGTCGTCGGCGCACATCTGCCGATACTTGTGTTCAATCGCGAGCTCGAGGGTGACTGGGATTATTTCGTCATGGACAATCTCAACGGCGCGCGACTTGCCACCGAGCATCTGATCGCGCTCGGCCATCGGCGCATCGCGTTCTATGGCGGACATCGCGATTCGAGCTCCTGTCGTGAACGCCGCGAAGGCTATCGCCAAGCGTTGACACGCGCGGATATCAAAGCCGAGCCGCGCTGGTGCATCGAAACCGCACCGACGCGGCTCGAAGCTGCGCGCCAGGTCGGCGCATTGTTCGTGCGTGATCCCGCACCGACGGCCGCGGTTTGCTACAACGATGCGGTCGCCTTGGGGCTGCAGCTGGGACTTGTTGCGCGCGGACGGCATCCGGGATCGGATTTCGCGCTCGTTGGTTTCGACGATATCCCGGAAGCCGCATTGAGCACGCCGCCATTGACCACGATCGCAACCGCGCCGCGCGCACGAGGCCGGCAAGCTGCCGAACGAATTCTCCAGCGCGCACGCGACCCCTCGATTACGGTCGAGAAACGATCCTTTCCGGTGCAACTCATCATCCGCGAAAGCAGTTGCCCGCCACCCGAGGCCAACGGAAAAGCACCATGAACAATCGCACCGCCAGTCCACGCACCGCGTTGGTTGTCGCCACCACCTTGTTTTTCATGTGGGGCTTCATCACCGTGCTCAACGATGTGCTGATTCCACATTTGAAATCTGTTTTCACGCTGAATTATGCGCAGGCCATGCTCGTGCAGTTCATCTTCTTCGGTGCGTACTTCGTGATGTCGCTTCCGGCCGGCAAGGTTATCGATCAGCTTGGCTACCGCGTGAGCATCATGATCGGACTGAGCGTGACCGGCATCGGTGCGCTGCTGTTCATTCCGGCGGCGCAATGGGTGTCGTATCCGGTATTTCTGTTCGCCTTCTTCGTGCTCGCGAGCGGCATTACCTTGTTGCAGGTTGCGGCGAATCCGTATGTCTGCCTGCTCGGCGAACCGCGCCTGGCTTCAAGTCGATTGAATCTTGCCCAGGCATTGAACTCGCTTGGTACGACCCTGGCGCCGGCACTGGGTGGCGCCTTGATTCTTTCCGGAGCCATTCTCGGTGCGACGGAACTAGCGCAGCTCGCCCCCGCGGATTTGCTTGCCTACCGCAGCGAACAGGCCGCCGTGGTGACCGTGCCGTATATCGGTCTTGCGGCCACCTTGTTCGCGCTGGCGATGGTGGTCTGGCTATTTCGACTGCCCGCATTGACCGAAGCAACCGAGCGCGCCGACACGCGCCATCATCGCTTCTCCGACGTGCTTGGCTTTCGCCATGTGCGACTCGGCGTGGTCGCGATCTTTCTGTATGTCGGTGCTGAAGTATCGATCGGCAGCTTTCTGATCATCTATCTGTCGCGAACCGAGATCGGCAATCTCAGCGAACTGGCGGCGGCGGGCTACGTGTCGCTGTATTGGGGCGGCGCGATGGTCGGGCGCTTCATCGGTTTTGTCTTGCTGCGCTGGTTCAACCCACGCCACTTGCTCGGCATCTTCGCCGTGGTCGCCAGCGTGTTGGTTGCCACCACGATCCTGAACGATGGATCAATCGCATTATGGAGTGTGGTTGCAATCGGCCTGTTCAATTCGATCATGTTCCCGAATATCTTCGCACTCGGCATCGCCAAGATGGGCGCGATGACCGACAAGGCTTCGAGCCTGCTGATCATGGCCATTGTCGGTGGTGCGATCGTTCCGCTGCTGCAAGGCGTGCTGGCCGACCGCATCGGCATCCAGCATGCGTTCGTGCTGCCTCTCATCTGCTATTTGTTTATTATTTACTACGGATTTGCAGGGTCGCGCATCGTCGATGAAACGAAGATGCCGGGCGATATCGGGTCAGCTGACGCAGCGCGCGCGGCGGGGCATTGAGATGAAATCGATCGTTTGTTTCGGCGAGATCCTCATCGACTTTCAACCGATTGTGCCTTGTGCTACATCGCAGACGGCAAGGTACGAGCAACACGCCGGCGGCGCGCCAGCGAATGTCGCCGTCGCCGTGGCCGCACTCGGCGGCAAGGCGGAGTTTGTCGGCACGCTCTCCACCGATCCATTTTCGGATTTCCTGCTCGACAGCCTGCGTCGCGCCAACGTCGCCACAAACCATATTCAGCGTACGTGTGCCGCGCCCACCGCGTTGGCCTTTGTCACCCTCGACGAGAACGGTGAACGCAGCTTCAGTTTCTATCGTTCGCCGGCTGCTGATCTGCTGTTTCGCGAAAGCCGACTGGCAGCCAAGGCCTTCGCAAAAGCCGCGATCTTCCACGCCTGTTCAAATTCCTTGACCGAAGAAGGCATCGCTCAAGCAACGCTCGCTTGCATGCGCCGCGCACGCGAGGCCGGTGCGCTGGTCAGTTTCGACATGAACCTGCGTCCGGCCCTGTGGCCAGCCGGCGTCGATCCCGGCCCGCGCATTCGTGCCGCATTGGATCTGGCCGATGTGGTCAAGCTCAGC
>JBDSPX010000332.1:0-3417 GCA_039930065.1 Dokdonella sp. | reverse complement strand
GAATGCGGTGGTGACCATCGAGCCGGGCCTGTATTTCATCGACATGCTGCTGAAAACCTTGAAAGACAAACCCGAGGCCCGAGATATCGCTTGGGAGCGAATTGACGCGTTCCGCAAATATGGCGGCATCCGTATCGAGGACGACGTGGCGTGCAGCGCAGGCGAGCCCGAGAATCTGACTCGCAATGCCTTTGCCGCATTGACCAGCGCGTGAATGCATGGCAAACCGTGGCTAGCCAATCAAGCGCAACCTGCAACCAAATGGTCTCGTCCGGCGTCCTTTGCTGATGCCCATGGCCCACGGGCCATCGTTTGAATGGAGAATGCAATGATCAAATCACTCGGCAACCGACACGTTTTAGGTGGATTGCTGGTCGCCGCCGCGCTGTGCAGCGCTTCGCTCTCGGCCATAGCCCGGGATATCGACAAAAAGGATTACAACAGCGCGCAAGTCAACGTGAGCTGGTCCGATCCGGCGAATTTCAGTGAACTGAAATACGGTCGACAGTTCCAGCAACCCAAGCCGGAAGTCTGGCTAACCGAATTCCAAAAAACCCTGGTCAAGCGTGGCGATCATGTCCTGCAACCGGGCCAGCATCTCAACGTAACGATTACCGACGTCAGGTTGGCGGGTCGCGTGGAGCCGTTCCATGGGGCCGGAGCGAGCGAAGTACGCGTCGTCAAATCGATCTATCCGCCCGAAATCGAATTGACCTTCAGCCTGACCGGCACGGATGGCCAGGTCGTCGACAGCGGTGAACGCAAGCTGCGTGACGTTGCCTTTCTTGATCGCGGCGGCGTCAATCGCAGCGAAGCCTATCGCTTCGAAAAGCGCATGCTGAGCGAATGGGTCACCAAGGAATTCGGCGGCAAGGGCAGCTGAAAGTCTGCCGGGGCTTTTGGCTACAAGCGAAAGCCCTGGTTGATCTCCGCGATACCGGGCGGCAGTGCCGATGCGGTAATGCCCCTGGCCAGAATCATGGCCTGGAATTTTTCTCCCATCTCGCCGGGCAAGGTCAACCGCTTGATCTGCTGGGCCAGTCGATAGGCGGTCGCATCGTCTGCATTCTCGCTGGCTTGCTCAAAGCGTTGAGCCAACCCTGAAGCAATCAACAACTGTGCCTGCGCGGCATATCCGGCCAATGCAAAACCCGCATGGTGGCCGGCCTCGGCAAGTGCGGTGAAATCAACGAACGCGGTGATGTCCTGCAGACCCGGCAGCGCCAACGCATCCGCATGCGCACGATGCCTGTAGTGGCAGATCAGGGTGCCGTCATCACGCTCGTCACGATAGAACTCGGCACGCGCATAGCCGTAGTCGACAAACATCGCGATGCCTGCCTGAAGACTGCCGAGCACCGCCTGCATCCAGTACGGCAATTGCGGCAGGATCTCGGAACGATAGCCTTCATCGAAGTTCGCGCCAAGATCGCGTTCGAGATGGCGTACGGCGCTTGCTACGAGCGAATCAGCCGGTCGATCGGTGCGGCTGAATTTGCCACCCTTATCGACAATGACATGCTCCTCGAACACCTCGCCATCGCGAATTGTGAATCGGGTCGCTGGCAACGCATCGATGACTTCGTTGGCAAACAACACGCCACGCCAGTCCTGCTCGGCTGGGCGATCGAGCCAATCAACGCGCGCAAACAGATCCGTCGACAACGCCGCGCGCAAACGATCGCGCTGGCGCTCGCGCAGATCGGCACTCGGCTCCAGAATGCGATAGCGTCGAGGCAGCACATTGGCCTCGGCAAAAGCCAGCATGGCCGCTTCGGCGAATGCGCCGCTGCCGCCGCCCAATTCGCAAAATTCCGCATCAGCGCCGAGTTCGCGCAAACACGGAATCAGCGCATCGGCGATGCATTGCGCAAACAACGAGCCGAGTTCTGGTGCGGTGACAAAATCACCCGCAGCGCCAAACTTGGTGCGACCCGCGCTGTAGTAGCCGAATCCCGGCGCATACAGACAGCGCTCCATGAAACGCGAGAACGGCATCGGCCCGTGTGCGGCGATTTCATCGCGGATCAGAGAGGTCAGGCGCGCGCAATGGGCGAGTTCGTCGTCGCCGGGGACTGCAAGATTTGGATTCACGGCTGGCTCGTTGCGCCGAGTTGCGGCACTCTGCGCAGGATACCGACGTCGACGGAGAACACCAATGATGGAATCAGCCAACGCACGACCTGTCGTGCTGATCACCGGCGCGTCACGGCGCGTAGGTGCCGCGATCGCGCAAACCTTGCACGGCGCAGGCTACGACCTCGCCCTGCATTGCCGGAACTCTCGTGCCGAGCTCGATGCATTGATCGAGAATCTCGAAAGCGTGCGCGCATCGAGCACGTTGGCACTGCAGGCAGAACTCGCCGATACCGATGCCCTGCCCGAACTCGTCTACCAGACGCTCTCGCGATTTGGACGGCTCGATGGCCTGGTCAACAACGCCTCGGCATTTTTCCCGACGCCGCTTGGAAGCGTCACTGCGCAGCAATGGGATGAGTTGTTCGCCTCGAATGCGCGTGCGCCGTTCTTTCTCGCCCAGGCAGCAGCGAACCCTTTGCGCGAACGCGGTGGTGCGATCGTCAACCTGCTCGATATCTATGCCGAGCGTCCATTGCCAGGTTATTCGGTCTACTGCATGGCCAAGGCGGCCCAGGCAGCCATGACCCAGGCACTCGCCTACGAACTTGGCCCCGAAGTCCGCGTCAACGGCATCGCACCGGGCGCGGTGATGTGGCCCGAGAGTGGCAAGTCGTATGCGAACAAGGACGAGATCATTGCACGCACGCCACTCAAACGTGCCGGATCACCCGATGATGTCGCGCGCACGGTGCTCTGGCTGCTGCGTGATGCGCATTTTGTGACTGGGCAGATTGTGCGTGTTGATGGTGGACGATCGTTGGCGATTTGATCGTTGCTTGATCTTCCGCAGCGGTACGCATCAGCTTGAGGGACTATCTCTTGATCAAGGCTTTCTTCATTGAAAGCCGATTTCGCGGATACTTGCGACAAGGTTTCTGACGCAGTGGCATTTGAGCTCGCTGTGCCTGCGATACGCTCCTTCGGAGCGTGCCTTAGATGCGGAAATTCGCCGAGTCCCGGCCTCGGCGAATCCGAGACTGTCGAAGGGTGATTCCAACGTGTTGATCCGCCGCAGCAACTTCCGATCATAGTTCGACAGGCTCACCACGAACGGAAGTTGATCAGACATTTCCTAACGACTGACCAACAAAAACCATCGAGCGCCGCCAGCTACGGCGCTCGATGGGGACAATCAGGCTTTTACCTTGAAAGCGCTGGCAACCATGGCCTTGTCGAAACCCTGACCCGCTTCGCCTTCAGTCGCGTAGCGATACAGCGCGGCGGCGTATACGCCCTGCAGTGCGGCCTGGATCAATATCATCATCAGCAGGACGACGA
>JBDSPX010000331.1:0-7180 GCA_039930065.1 Dokdonella sp. | reverse complement strand
AGTTTTGCCGGTGCCGGCCATTCACTCCAGCCGACCTGCGCCAAAGCCTCGCTCATCGCGATGCCCAGCTCTGGATGATGAGGCGCACTTTGTAGTCACCGTTGCTGGCGAAAATCTTGCGCGGCAGCGGAAGACCTTGCTCCGACGCGTAGTCGCGAAACTCGATGATCCATCCATGCTGGTGAAATTCCGCCGGCAAGCCGTCCTCGCGGAAAACAACGTCCGCCGGACCGGGCGCGCGAATCCCGCGCACCCAATAGGCAAGTTCGCCAACCGGAACTTTCCAGCCCAACTCGCGCGCCAGCAGATCAGCCGCGTTCGCGCCGCGCACGGGCTGCGCGCGCAAGCCGGTCAACTCGGCATGTTCGTGATCGCCATTCAAGGTCCAGGTCTTTCCGCTCACCGGCGCGCTGAGCACAAAACGGAAGGTCGATCCGTGTTGACGCCAATCCAGCGTGCCACTGCCCGAATCCTGCGGGCTGGAAATCGCCATGCGACCATGCAGGGACCAGTCGACGCCTGCCGAAAGCGTGCGTTCGCGCAGCTCCTGCGCAGCCATCCGGTCCGCGTCGGGGCGCAAGCGCGGTGCGGCGCATGCAGCCAGCAATGCGCAGAATAGCGCAAGCAGGACATTACGGATCATGCTCGCGCTCAGCCGCGGCGAGATCACGACGCAAGGCGCTTCATGGTTTCAATCAACACCTTGTTCTCGGCGTCCTTTTTGCGGCCCTGCTCCCAGATCCGTCGCGCTTCGTCGCGATCCCCGCTGACCCAAAGCACTTCGCCGAGATGCGCGGCGACTTCACTATCAGGTTGCTTCGCATAGGCCTGGCGCAATAACTTCGCCGCTTTGTCGAGATTGCCAAGTCGATACTGTGCCCAGCCGTAGCTATCGATGATGGCGGGCTCATCGGGCTTGATCTTGATGGCCTTTTCGATCAGCGCTGTCGCTTCACCGAGACGGTCGGTCCGATCGACAAGGGTATAGCCCAGCGCGTTCAACGCATCAGCGCTATCCGGATCGGCTTCGAGCACTTTGCGCAGATCGCTTTCACCGCCAGCGAGATCATTCATGTCCATGCGCAACATGGCGCGCGCATAGAGCAAGCGTGGCTCGGCAGGCGCGACATCCAGACCACGCGAATAGACCGCAAGCGCCTCCGACTTTTTTGATCGACCAATCAGCAGTTCCGCCTCAACCAGGTACAGATCCACAATCTCGTTGGAATCCGGACCTGCGGCGAGACGCAAATCTTCGAGCTTGCTGGCGGACAACGCATGATTGCCAGCCTTGTCCGTCAGGACAACGACGCGCATACCGGCGCCAAACCAGTGCTCATCGTCTTCTGGAAGTTGCCGATACCAATCGATGGCTTGAGCATCCTTGCCGATCAGTTCGGCGAGCTGGCCCAACAGGTAGATGCGCTTGCCGCTGCGCTCGGTCTTGTCAGCCTCGATCTCGCGGTAAAGCTCGGCCAGCAAGGACTTGTCCTCACTGCGAACGACATACGCGGCCCTTGCGCCGTAGACCACGTCCGTTTGCTTGCCCGTCGCCAGAGCGCGCGCTGCCGCTGCATTTTCGCCGCTATCGGCAAGCAGCGCCGCATACCCGGTGCGCAGGCGCAAACTTTTTGGATCACGCTTGAGCGCTTCGGCGAAGCGCTCTTTTGCGACCTTCTTGTCGCCTTGATCAAGCGCAAGCTGTGCGCTCCAGGCGAATGCATCACCGGATTTGAAGCGTTTGACCGACTCCTGCGACAGTCGATCGGCCAGAACCTTGTCATCGAGCTTGAAGGCCAGTTGGCTCATCGCGATCCAGTCCTGATCACGATCGCGCAGACGCGTCGGCGTGGCCAATCTTGCCAGCAACGCGGCAGCCTTCGGCTTGTCATTGGCACCAATCAACACTTGCGCTATGGGCCTCCAGCGCCCCTCGCCCGGACGCCCCGCAAGTTCGCCAAGGGCGCCATAGGCGGCCTCGACGTCACCTAGGGACAATGAAATCCAGGCGATTGACTGCTGCACACCGGCAGATTTGCCATCGAGCAACTGCCAACGTTGCAACGCGGTTCGTGCCAATGGCCATTGCTTGCTGGCGATGGCTAACCGCGTGGCTTGCTCGGCAATCGCGGCATCGGACGAAAGGGCGGAAGCTTCCGTGTAGCGCTGGGCAGCCGTGGCGAGATCATTGCGCTGAATGGCATATTCGGCGGCGATCAGCTTGAACAACAAATCCTTGTCTTCAGCCACTGCCTGAACACTTTGCATGTTCGCAGACTTGGCTACCTCCGTGCGTACGGGCACAGAGCAGGCTGCCGCCATCAAGGTCACTGACAGCAACAACGTCACAATCACTGACCGGCCTTGCTGGGTCAATCGCAAATCGGTTTTAAAGCCTACAATTCGCACGCGCTCAAATCCTCGAAAATGCTGTAATTGCTTGAACTTGGGAGGTGTCGCCCGCACAATCCCGGCACCATGGAGCACTGATCGGATCACGCGGAAACGGTCGGAAACACAAATGAGTCAGACCGATCGACAATGCGTTTCGTTCACCACAGGAAATCCGCGGAGCCCGCGCAATTCTACGCAGTCGCGCGGCTACCTGCCTGTGATCCCCAGCATTGAACGGTTCCAAATCGATTTTCCCCTCGCATGGCGCTGATTACTCTCGGACTCAACCATCGCTGCGCACCGGTCGCGCTGCGCGAGCGTGCGGCCTTCAGCGCTGATGCCACCGGCAGCGCCCTGACCGAACTGCTGGCCCAACCGGGTGTACGTGAGGCGGTCATCCTTTCAACCTGCAATCGGACCGAGCTGTATTGCAATGTCGATGCGGGCGCTGAATCCTCCCCCTTCGATTGGTTGCATCGACACCAACAGCTGCACGGTGCAAACATCGAGGAGTTTCTCTACCGCCATCACGATGCGGATGCCGTTCGCCATCTGTTTCGCGTCGCCACGGGACTTGAATCCATGGTGCTTGGCGAGCCGCAGATTCTCGGCCAAGTAAAGGATGCCTATTCGCTAGCGCGCGATGCACGCACCCTCGATGCGCCCCTCGAGCGATTGTTTCAAAATACGTTTTCTGTTGCCAAGCGCGTGCGCTCGGATACTCGCATCGGTGCAAACACCGTTTCAGTCGCGTTTACCGCCGTGCGTCTGGCCGAACGGGTTTTCACCGATTTAGCGGATGCCTGCGTGTTGCTGATTGGCGCGGGCGAAACCATTGAACTCGCCGCCCGACATCTGACCGAAGCAAAGGTACGCCGGTTGATTGTCGCCAATCGCACGCTCGATAACGCCCAGGCGCTGGCGAGCCGATTCGGAGGCTATGCAATCGCCTTGAGCGATCTCGAAAAACATCTGGCCGAGGCCGACATCGTGATTTCCTCGACCGCCTCGCGCGAGCCTGTCCTGACCAAGGCCATGGTGTCTCGCGCAATTTCCGCGAGACGGCGGCGACCGATGTTTCTTGTCGATATCGCCGTGCCTCGCGACATCGAAGCCGAGGTCGCCAAACTTTCCGACGTTTTCCTCTACACCATCGACGACCTGCGCGAAGTGATTGATGAAAACCTGCGATCGCGTCAGCAGGCCGCCCTCGAAGCCGAAGCGATGATTGAGCTATCGGTTGAGCACTTCATGGGCTGGTGGCGATCGCTGGAATTGAGCAATCCGATCGCCTCAGTGCGCAACCTTGCCGAAGCCAATCGCGACGAGGTGTTGGCCAAGGCGCGCGGTATGCTTGTGCGCGGTCGAAGCCCCGAGGAGGCACTTGAGTTTCTTGCTCACACCCTGACCAATAAACTGCTGCATGCGCCCAGCGCAAACCTTCGCGCTGCGGCCCTGCGCGGCGATACCGAGCTATTGCTGGCCGCGGAAAAGCTCTTCGATGCAGAGCCCGGCGCGAGATCACGCGCCCATTCCAAATTGTCGGAGTAAGTCAGAGCCGCAGACTTGGCAGGCGGTTGCGCTGGCAACATCACGTATCATGCGCGCCGCTACCGCAGGCTTGAGTTCCGAGCAAGACACCCATGACGCCCTCGATCCGCCGCAAACTCGAACAACTCGCCGAACGCCACCAGGAACTCGAACACCTGATGGCGAGCGCCGAGGTGCTCCGCGATTCGAAGCGCCTGCGCGATGTTTCACGCGAGCATGCGCATCTCGGGCCATTGACCGAATCTCTCGCCGAGTTCGACGCGAATGTGCGCGCACTCGCCGCAGCGCGGACGATGCTCGCGGATCCCGAAATGGCCGAGCTCGCCGGCGACGAGATCACTGCACTCGAAGCACGCGAAGCCGAGCTTGATACGCAGCTCAACCTGCTTCTTTTGCCAAGCGATCCACGCGACGACGGCAATCTGTTCCTCGAAGTTCGTGCCGGCACCGGCGGCGACGAAGCGGCGATTTTCGCTGGCGACCTGTTGCGCATGTACCTGCGCTATGCCGAACAGTGCCGCTGGCAGATCGAAATCCTTTCGGAGAGCCAAGGCGAACATGGTGGCTACAAGGAAGTGATTGCACGCATCGAGGGCAAGGGAGCGTACTCAAAACTCAAGTTCGAATCGGGCACACACCGTGTGCAACGCGTGCCTGAAACGGAATCGCAAGGGCGCATCCACACCTCGGCCGCAACCGTTGCGATCCTGCCCGAGCTCACCGAAATCGATGACATCGAGCTCAATCCGGCCGATCTCAAAACCGACACCTTTCGCGCATCAGGCGCCGGCGGCCAGCACGTCAACAAGACCGACTCGGCGATCCGCATCACCCATTTGCCGACCGGCATGGTGGTCGAATGCCAGGATGAACGCTCGCAGCACAAGAACCGCGCACGCGCGCTTTCGCTGTTGAAAGCAAAGTTGCTTGATGAACAACGCAACAAGCAGAATGCCGAACAAGCCGAGTCACGCCGCCTGCAAGTCGGCTCCGGCGACCGCAGCCAGCGGATCCGCACCTACAACTTTCCACAGGGCCGGGTCACCGACCACCGCATCAATCTGACTCTCTATCGACTGCCAGAAATCATGCAAGGCGAGCTCGATGAGCTCATCGATACGTTGACTCGCGAAGACCAGACTGACCAGCTGGCGGGCTTGGTTGAGCAACATTAGACGTGAGACCCGCCATTCAGCTTTTGGGAGGGAGGATTCAACGAACGTTGCACCCTATGGCCAGGATAGGTCTTAAAGTGTTTGCAGATGAAATCCGACCTCAGGGTGACACTCGATTCAAGCGCAATCCTGCAGCCAGATTCGAACGGTGCATCGCCCGGATCTGAAGGGCTCCTGCAGTCGACTCCATCGGGCGCGTTGTTGGCGCCGACAAAGTCGTTGGAAGTAGCGCCCGTGGCTCGATACCATTCCAGCGACGCGTTCCGGCTCGCACATTCAGCAACACGCCGCTTTTACGCAACATTTAGAGCGCTGCCGAATGAAACTACTTCGTCAATACTTCGTCGAGAAAGGCTATGGCTTCCTCGCTTTCTGACTGACCGAGCCAGAACAGGGCTTTTTCCTTGACTGATCGAGGGTGATTGCCGCGAACGACGGCGATCAAAGCGGGTGCGGCTTTACCGTCGCCAAGCTGAGACAAGGCGAACACAGCTTGCTCGCGAACTTCTTCGGAGATGTCGGTGGTCAAGGCGGCATCGATGTCGGCTGCTGCTCTCGGATCCTGCATCTGCGCCATCCAGAACAATGCCTTGCCGCGAACTTCCGGAGAATCGTCTTCGCGCGAGATCTCGCGAATGCGTTCGTAAGAATTTTTCGCGTGGGATTGTGACAGCGAGAACACCGCGTGCTCGCGGATCTCGATAGTGGGATCGTTAAGTGCAATCTTTCCGACAAAATCAGCACCGTCCGTGCCGCGAACGTGACTGAGCCAGAAGATCGCATCCTTGCGCATCTCGGTGGATTTTTCAGGCGCTGTCAGCGCGATCAGCGCTGTGCTGGCGCTCGGATCTGCTTGCAGCGCAAGCGCGGCCAATTCCATCGAATCCCGGTATGTGCCTGCGCTTTCAATCCATGCCAGCGTGGACGCGACACTGTCTTTCGGGTCAACCGGATCAATCCAACGGATTGCCTCGAGACTTCTGACGGGACAGTCTGCGGCGAACGCTTTGATCTGATCGAGTTTGCCGTTGCTGGTATGCCAGTAGATGCTCAGATCTCCGGAACGGATCGGGACGGAATCGTCTGAAACAAAGCTTCCATTACGTGTATCGAGGTCGCACTCGGATTTCTTCACGGCGCCGCGCCCGCCCGAATAGCAACACGGCGCGCCAGCACCCGGGATCATGGCAACGTGATAACCAGCCCATCCATTCCCGGCAACAATGCGCATGCGCAGCGTCGATTCGTCTGCGCCTGCTCCAGCAGCGGCGAGCACGAGTCCAATAGCAAACCATCCATGAATTCGGTTCATGGCTGCTTGCCTCCCTTGCCCAGTTCCGCTTCAATCAGGTCGATCGTGGCGTCGCTATCGGTGATGGTCAGCATTCGCAGCAAGGCCTGTTTTTCTTCCTTGCTTTTTGCCTGCTTGTACAACTTGAGCATCGACTCGCTGTCGCCGCTGATCATCAGGCCGTGCAGAGCGGCTTCGCGGATTTCCGGCGAATTGGCCGCGTTGTAGATGCGCGTCAGTACTTCACCGGAATGATCGTCATCGGCAATTCCGAGCGACTGGATTGCTTGAATGCGGATTTCTTCCGGCTCGTTGGATGCGGCGATCTCGGCCAGGGTTTTCGAGTCGCCGGCGATGCCCAGTGATTGCAGGATGGCATTCCGATTGTCGATCGACCTCTCACTGGCGAACAGCTCATGCAGTTGGCTGGTGGCCCGCATCGCTCCGAGCGCATGGATCGCATCCGTACGCAATTCCGCGTCCGTTTCTCTACGCGCGGCTTGCATGACGAGCTCTCGGCGATCAGCAATCAGCCATGCCTGAATGATGGCGCGCTTCTCTTCCGTGCTCTTGCTCGCTGCGTAGATCGTACGCAGTCGTTCGATGGCCGTATCCTTGCCGCTGATACCGAGCATGCGAACGGCCTCTCCACGCAGTTCGGAATCGTTGGAAGTTGTTGCGATATCTCCGAGCACGGCCAACGCTGCATCTTCGTCGAGCTGACTGAGCACGAACAAGGCGCGCTTCTTTACCTCGATCGAATGCGTGC